>NZ_JACASJ010000061.1:0-30221 GCF_013391025.1 Enterobacter sp. SECR19-1250
ATGCGTGATCTGATCCTTCAACTCAGCAAAAGTTCGATTTATTCAACAAAGTCCCGTGATGACTGTGAGGCTCATGCAAAGGTCTCGCTGATGAATTTTTCGGCCAGTTCGATCTGGCCATCGAAAAGGTGCGTCGAGCGCACGATCTGGAGAAAGGCATTCGGATCGCCCGGCCCGTCGCCGTAGAGCACCTTCCTGAGACTCTTCAGGCGCTCCAGAGTCTGGCTTTCATCCACCGCCCTCTGGTTGATCTCGCGTGGATGGGTCGAGTAATCCGAATAGATCATCTCCACCGGTAGGGAGGCGGCAATCGAATCCAGCAGGACACGAAGCAGATCCACATCCTCGGACGAAAGTCTTGTGCCCAGGGATGCGATGAGCGGGTGCTGCTCGTTGATTGCGAAACGGATGCCGCCGTGATCGGCGTAGCGCTCCCAGAACGGGGCTTGGCTCTCCTGAAAGAGCTTCTGCCCGCGCCCCCTATGCACCGTCACGCTGCGGGCAGTGATCCTGTTGAGGATCTGACGCAGCCGCTCCCGCACCCCATGCGGCGGGCGGGCACGCGATTTCTTGATGTCGATGGTCCAGGCTTCGTCCAGACTGTTGGGAAAGTCGATCTGTACCCGCGCCAACTTGGTGGCCTCACCCTTCGGCACGAGTCTGAACCAGTCGCCCCAGGCCATCAGGCGGCCATTTCGATAGACGTAGCCCCCCTGATTGGAGATGAAGTCACTGCGATCCTGGTAGTAGTCGTACTCGGACGCGGGCAGACGACTGTGGTGTGGAAGCACGTAAGGCTGCAGGCGCACCTCGGCCTCGCCGATGCGGACGATCTCCTCCGGAAGCACCTGGGTGGCAGGATTCTTTCTGCAGAAGGGATCGAATGCCGTAATCGGACGACCATTGACGGTGAGAGAAATCCTGGCATGTCCCTTGATCTCACCCGAGAGAAACCGGTGGAAGACAAGTGACAGATGTCTGCCTACTGCCTCAAGCTTCTCATTGACGATCTCGTCTCGACGATCCCCGGCCTCGTCCTCCATCAATCGGTCGAGCTCTCGCCAGATAACGGCCGTGCCCCGGGCGCCGAGCCGTTCGACATAAGGCAACCCATGGATGTCCGCATCGTCCAGGATGGAAAGAATCCAGTCGTCGGCAGCATCGATGCGATCCAGATTCCATTCGGCTCCGCAGACAGTTCCATCGCGTGTGCTCACAACGGTCAGCGAGCGACATTGGGAAAACGAGGCTGTCTTCAGGCCAAGGCCGAAGCACCCAAGATCCTTCGGCGACCGATGCTGCCTGGGGTTGCCGGTCCCATGACGCATCGCATCGAGCAGCTCGTCTTCCGTCATCCCCCTGCCGTTGTCGAGGATGACCATCACAGGATGCGCACCGGACACATCGCAGATGATGTCGATGGTGTCCGCGCCAGCGGAAATGCTGTTGTCGATCAGATCGGCAATCGCAGTTTCGAGCGAGTACCCAAGGTCCCGCATCGATTCGGAAAGGCAGGCCGCGCTCGGCGGATGGCTGCGATCACGAGCCATCGGCTTCCCCTTGCGTCTTCCTGTGAGTCAAGCGCATGGTAGGCTCCAGATTTCTGCTTCGATCGTCGCCTTCATCCGTTCGCATTGCCAGACAGACGCGCGGAGCTGCCATTTCTGCAGACATTCAGGTGGAAGATATTCACGACCATGCGCGTTCCGACCACTCCGCAGCGCAGCCGCATGATGTCGAGTATTCGCGGAAAGAACACCCGGCCGGAACGGATACTTCGCTCCCTTCTTTTCGCCAGGGGTTTTCGATATCGACTTCATGTGCGGGGGCTGCCCGGCTCCCCCGACCTTGTGTTCCCGAAGCGCAGAGCAGTGGTGTTCGTCCATGGCTGCTTCTGGCACCGACATGAAGGCTGCCGCTACACAACCACTCCCAGGACCAATGAAGATTTCTGGCGGCAGAAATTCCAGGGAAATGTCGCTCGCGACAGGCGCCATGCGGAGATGCTCCATGCCCTCGGCTGGCGCGTGGCGGTCGTCTGGGAGTGCGCCTTGAAGCACTCGGTCGAGGAGACTGCGCAAGCGGTTGAGGAGTGGCTGCATGGCGATGAGGATGTCCTGGTGATTGGTCAGAGCATTGACTAGCCCGCTTCGGCAAGCACAGTAAGCTGTTCTGGCAGGTTTCGCGGCACGCTTCCCGCCGGCCTCTTCTGTACGGCATCACCAGCCTGCCTCCGCCTCCTCCTGCTCATCTCGTTCAGAAGGCTACGAACGATCTTGGCCAGTTTGTAGGCAAGCAACGGAGGCACCGCATTGCCGACCTGGGTGTACTGCTCCGTTCGGTTGCCAGCGAAGACGTAGTTGTCGGGAAACGTCTGGAGCCGCGCCGCTTCCCTGACCGTGAGACTTCTGCATTGGGAGGGGTCGTAGTGGATGTAGTAGTGCCCGTCCTTGGCAATGTGAGCCACCACCGTGGTGGACGGTTCGTTCCTGCACTGCACGCGGAACCGATCCTTGAACGGGATCGCTTCGGATTCCCGATCGACATGCACATTGATGTGATCGGGAAGCAGCTTGGGAGGAAACACATCCAGCCGTGGGCAATATCCCCATAAATGAGCGAAGCTGGCTGAGAAAAGATAGCGAGCAAGATCGGATGCCATGTGCGCGCGCGCTTCATGCTGACAGACACCACCCAGGCTTCGGTCGTGAAGCCATTGCTGAAGCTCGGTCGGCTTCTTCGGCCTTCTGTAGCCTCGTGAAATGAAGGCGCCACCGGTCGTGGTGCTGGTTGCCGCAGCGGCAAAGGCACGCATTGTCCCGATCATGACGGACTCGTTTTCTGTTCTCCATCCCTTGACGTAAGAGGGGGCAGCCTGAACAGCCTTGCGCCATGCCTCCACTGAATCGCCACGCGACAGCTTGCTGCGGATTCGGGGAAGATCGTCAATGGCCTGTTTGACCGTGACAGGCCTTGCTACTGGTGCCAGCAACTGGTGTTGAGGCATGTCCAGCCCCTTCCTCACTCCGAGCAGAATCACGCGATGCCTGCTTTGCGGGATCCCATGGCGCTCAGAATGGATAAGGTAGTCGGTGGGTTCCAGCGAACTGCCGTCGCCCTTCTTGGTAAAGGATCGGATCTCATATTCGAGCCCATCGGTCGGCATCGAAAGATCCGCAATGATCTTCTCGAACATCGGGTCGCCGGAGTGCTTCGAGGAAAGCAGACCCTTGACATTCTCCATCACGAAGATGGTGGGCTTGTGCACCTGGATGATTCTCAGGTACTCCCTGTAGAGGAAGTGTTTTTCATCCTTGTGAAAGTCCTTGTCGTTGGCGCGTCTGGAGCGCCCCGCCAGCGAATACGCCTGGCAGGGCGGGCCGCCGATCAGCACCCAGGTTTCCTGCCCCTTCAGTGCAGCACGAATTTCCCTGTCGATACTGGCTTCGTCGGACTTGCCAAGCTCCAGGCACCTCGCCTCGGTGGCAGCATGCTCGAAGGCGCTGGCCACGGCAGGGATCCTGCGGAATGCGGCCTCATCGATCTCGCCCCGTATGTAGCTGTAGTAGTGCTTGACGTCCTTGGTGCCACGCAAACGCCTGAACACTGCCCTGAGCGTCAGCGTGCGATGTGCGACAGCATCCTTTTCAATGGAAAGGGCAATCTCGAAGAATGGCTGCCGCTTGTGGCCCTGCAGGGAAGCAAATCCTTCCCCGAGCCCTCCTGGGCCAGCAAAAAGATCAATTATGGGAACTGGCACGCCAGCAATCCTCCCCTTGGTTCCTTCCCGAATGTGATTCGGTTGCCGATTTGGTGCACGCTCACTCTGCCTCCGGCTTCTTCTTGCTGATGCTTTCGGCGATCCACCGATCCAGCTCCGAGCGGCGAAAGCGCCAGGTTCCCCCAAGCTTGAACGCCGGAATCTCTCCTTTCTGGGCAAGGCGATAAACCGTCCGTTTTCCGGCTTTGAGGTAGGCCGCGACCTCCTCAAGTGTGAGGATCTCGCTCTCGACTTCAGTCATCCGGAAACCATCCGATCTGGCCTTTCGTAGATTTCGGTTGCCAAGTTTAGCCAATTCTACCAAGCTGCGGTAGGCGCTGGCCAACTCCGCAATCCCGGGAGCATTGCACGGTTGATCGCCAGCTCGCCCCGGGAATCCGGTCATGCCGTAGTTCCCATTCCCTGCGGCGCAAAGCGAGCGCGCGCCACAGCATCTGGCCATCCGCTTCAACGGGGAATGGCACGATGGGACAGACCAACCGCCGCACATCCGCATGGCCTGCGCTTGCCGTGGTGTTGGCCGTGTCGTTCTCGGCGCTGCAGCCTGCCGCCGCTGCCGACAGCCTCGCCTCGGAGCGTGAGCAGCTCGCCGCGCTCGCCCGCCAACTCGACCTGATCGACCGCCTCGCCGAGCACGCCGCCAGTACCGCTCCGCAGGAACGCGCCCGCTACCACTTCGACCACGCCCGACTGCGCGCGGACCTGAAGCGCGTTCGCGCCGGCCTGCAGGACTACCTCGTGCCCCAGCGCGCCCAGCCGCGCGATCCCGTCCCGCTGGCCGGCGACTACGTCCGCCGCGACCGCACCGACGACGAGGAGCCGTCGCCATGACGCCCTCTGCCGATCAGGTCGCCGCCTTCCAGGCCAACGGCGGCTTTGCGCCTTCGGCCGTCTCTGCCGTGGTGCTGGGCTTCGTGTTCGCCGTGTTGCTGCTGTGGGGCGTGTGGGCCATGCGCACCGCCTACGTCGGCTGGGCCGAGCACCGCATCACTGAACGTCAGTTCCTCGCCGTCGTCGTGCGCTTCGTGGCGATGTACCTGGTGCTGACCTTCTTCCTCCTCTCCTGACCGTCACGAAAGGCCATACACCATGAACACGCCCCCGACATCCCATCGCATTCCGTCCCGCATCGCCGCTCCGCTGCTGCCGCTGGCGCTCGCGGGTCTGCCGCTGTCGGCCTTCGCGCAGGGCCTGCCGACCATGGAAGACCCATCGCGCGGCCAGGGCAGCGGCATCCTGCAGACCTTGCAGAACTACGGCTACGACATCGTGCTGCTGATCGCGCTGCTCGTGGTCGCCTCGATGTTCGTCGGTGTCTGCTATCACGCCTACACACGCTACTCGGAGATCCACACCGGCCGCGCCACCTGGGGCCAGTTCGGCCTGACGGTCGCCGTGGGCGCGATCCTGCTGGTGGTCGGCATCTGGCTGCTCACCAAGGCCACCGGCGTGCTGTGAGGGCGGCAAGCGATGGCCGTCCCTTCGGAGACCCCGCAAGACACGCTGGTGACCTTCCTGCCGCACCGGCTGAACCGCCAGCCGGTGGTCGTGCGCGGGCTGACCGCCGACGAGTTGTGGATCTGCGCCGGCCTGTCGGCCGCAGCCGGATTCGCGCTCGGCCTGCCGCTGGCCTGGCTCACGCACAGCATCGCCATGGTGCCCACGCTGATCGTCGCCGGCATCGCGCTGGGCGTCTTCGTCGGCGGTGGTTTCCTGCGCGCGCAGAAGCGCGGCCGGCCCGACACCTGGCTATACCGGCAGATCCAGTGGCGGTTGGCCCTCAGGCATCCGGCGCTGGCGGCGCTCCTGGGCGGCCAGCGCCTCATCACCCGCTCGGGCTTTTGGACTACCCGGCGCAATGCCGATCGAGGTGCGCCATGAGCCGTTTCAAGAACGAGGTTGCGCACTTGCAGGCGCACGTGAAGACGTTGCGTCTGGGGGCCGGCGCGTTGTTCGTGGCGGCGCTGCTGCTCGGCTTCGGTTGGTGGAGTGCGCCGAAGAGTCTGACCATCCATGTGCCGCCGGACCTGCGCTCGGGCAGCGCGCGCAAGTGGTGGGACGTGCCGCCTGAGAGCGTGTATGCCTTCTCGTTCTACATCTGGCAGCAGGTGCAGCGCTGGCCCACGAACGGCGAAGAAGACTACCCGCGCAACCTGCGCGCGCTGTCGGCCTACCTCACGCCGAGCTGCCGGGCCTTTCTGCAGCAGGACTACGAGTACCGGCGCGCCAGTGGCGAGCTGCGTCAGCGCGTGCGCGGCATCTACGAGATTCCCGGCCGCGGCTACGGCGATGATCCGGCCACGCGCGTCAAGGTGGTTTCCGACCGCGATTGGATCGTCACGCTCGATGTGAGCGCGGACGAATACTACGGCTCCGAGCAGGTCAAGCGCGCCCTGGTGCGCTACCCCATCAAGGTCGTCCGGCTGGACATCGACCCCGAGCGCAACCCCTTCGGCCTGGCGCTGGACTGTTACGCCGGCGCACCCCAGCGCATCGAACCGCCGCCGACGCCGACCCAGGCCGGCGCGCCCGCCAACGCCTCCGGTCACCTGCAGGGAGACTCCCCATGAAGCCCGTTGCCATGTCGGCCCTGGCCGGCGCCCTGCTGACCCTCGGTTTCGTGCCGCCCAGCCAGGCCGTGGAAATCCTGCGCTGGGAGCGCCTGCCCCTGCCGGTGCCGCTGGTGGTCGGTCAGGAGCGCGTGGTATTCATCGACCGCAATGTGCGCGTCGGCGTGCCGGCCAGCGTCGGCGACCATCTACGCGTGCAGAGTGCGGGCGGCGCGATCTACCTGCGGGCGAGCGAGCCGATTTCGCCCACGCGGCTGCAACTGCAGGACGTGGAATCCGGCGCGCTGATCCTGCTCGACATCGCCGCCGAGCCGGCGAAGGACGGCCAGGCGCCGCTGGAGCCAGTGCGCATCGTGGAAGCGGAAGCCCCCGCGAAGCGCTACGGCGGCGGTGCAGCAGGCGGCGCGGACGAGCAGGCCGATGCGCCCGCAGACAAATCCGTTCCCCGGCGCGAAACGCCGGTACCGGTCGTGCTGACGCGTCATGCCGCTCAGAACCTGTACGCGCCGCTGCGCACCGTCGAGCCGGTCGCCGGCATCGGGCGCGCAAACCTGCGCCGCGACCTCGCGCTGGACACCTTGCTGCCGACGCTGCCGGTGTACGCGCGGGCGCTGGCCGCCTGGCGCCTGGAAGACCAGTGGGTGACGGCCGTGCGACTCACCAACACCGCCGCGCGCTGGCTCGACCTCGACCCGCGCGCTTTGCAGGGGAACTTCGTGGCGGCGACCTTCCAGCATCCGAACCTAGGGCCGGCCGGCACCCCGTCCGACACCACGGTGCTCTACCTGGTCACGCGCGGCCACGGTCTGGCCGAGTCGCTGCTGCCGGCGCTGAGCCCGATCGATGCCACCGTGAACCTGCTGCCGGCCGCCGCGGCGGGCTCCACCGGAGGAGCGCGCGATGAAGAGTAATCCGCTGCTCAAGTGGCTGCTGATCCCGATGGCGCTGTTGCTGATGTTCGTCGGCATCAGACTGTTCTCTGGCGTCCCCAGTGGCCAGCCGGCCCCCATGGGCGCGGCCAGTACGCTCACGCCCGAGGAGATGAAAGCCCTGGGCATCGCAGGCGACACGCCGCGCGATACCGTCGCCACGCTGGTGGCCCAGGTGAAGCAGTTGCGCACCGAGCTGCAGAGCGCGCTCGGCGACAACAAGCAGCACAAGGCCGAGAACGAGCGCCTGCGTGCCCGGGAAAGCGCGATCGACCAGCGCATCCAGAGCGCGCTGGAAGGCGAGCGCAACCGCCTGGAGCAGGAGCGCACCCAGGTGGCCAGCGACAGGCAGCAGACCCAGGGGCTGCTGCAGGATCTGCAGCGGCAACTGGACGGCCTTGCCGGCAAGGGTGGCCCGTCCGACCTGCCCGTCGGGCTGGGGCTGGAAGAGGGTGACGGCAAGCGCTTCAACCGCGGCGTCGGTGGTACGCAGTGGGTCGAGCCCGACGATGCCAAGGTCGACGCCAAAAACGGCAGCAAGGAGCCGAGCTTTCCCCTGAGCTTCGGGCCGGCCCAGAAAAGCCTGTCGGCCGCAGTGGAATCCGTCGCCGACGTCGGCAGCCGCGCGGTGGGCGCCTCCACGAAGGCGGTCTACACCGTGCCGTCGAACTCGACGCTCATGGGGTCGATTGCCATGACGGCGCTGATCGGGCGTGTGCCGATCGATGGAACCGTCAACGATCCCTATCCGTTCAAGGTGCTGATCGGCCCGGACAACCTCACGGCCAACGGCATCGACATCCCCGACGTGGCCGGCGCCGTGGTCAGCGGCACGGCCTCGGGCGACTGGACGCTCTCGTGCGTGCGCGGGCAAATCCGCTCGGTCACGTTCGTGTTCCAGGACGGCACCATCCGCACGGTGCCGCAGGACAGCAGCAAGGGCAGTAGCAGCGGCGGCAACTCGGGGCACAACGGCGCCAGCATCCAAGGCGGCCTGGGCTGGATCAGCGACCCCTACGGCATTCCCTGCGTCAGCGGCGAGCGGCGCAGCAACGCCCAGCAGTACCTGGGCAGCCAGGCACTCATCACCGCGGCCGGCGCCGGCGCGGCCTCGCTCATCAAGTCCGACAACGGCAGCGTGGCCGTGGTCGCCAACAGCAACGGTTCGCTGGGCACCGTCGGCATCAGCGGCAACGAAGCGATGGGCCGCATCCTCGCGGGCGGCGTGCGCGACATGGCCGATTGGGTCAACAAGCTCTACGGCCAGGCCTTCGCGGCGGTCTACGTGCAGCCCGGCGCCAGGGTGGCCGTGCATCTGGAGCAACCGCTCGACATCGACTACGACGCCAAGGGGCGTCGGGTCCACCACCGCACCGGAGAAGCCCATGCCTCGGATCTGGATTGACGCGGCCGCCGTGCTGCTGGCGGCCACCCTGCTCGGCGGCTGCGCCACCAGCAAGGAGAAGCTGCTGCCGCACGGCGACAGCACCATGCTCGACATCTGGCATCAGGAGGCCGGCGGCAGCGCGGGCGGCGGCCAGGCCGCGAGGCAACTGCTCGATGCGCGCCAGGGCCTGCGCCGGCCGCTGACCGAGGCCGCTGTGGAGGCAGCGCCCGGCGTGCAGGCGCGCTACACCCGTACCGCGCAGAACGAGATTCACCGCCAGTTCTATCGCCTGCCGAACCCCGACCTGGTGATGTACGTGTTCCCGCACCTGGCGGGCACCGACCCGGTGCCGGTGCCCGGCTACAGCACGGTGTTCCCGCTCTACCAGCGCGTGCAGTACGCGATGCCGGGCGAGCGCGTGGAGGACTACTGATGGCCTGGTCGCTGTCGTGGTCACGCAAGGGCGACGCATCGCCTGCTGACGCCGTGGATGCGACCGATGATGCCTGGGCACGGCACGTGGCGGCCTTGGTGGCACAGGGTGTCGCCGAGCCGGGCAGCGCGCTCGGCCGGGGCCGGCGCAGGCCGGCCACCCAGGCCGACCACGATGCGCTCTATGGCGTCGCGCCGTCGTTCGCGGACTTGCTGCCCTGGGTCGAGTACCTGCCCGGCAGCAAGTGCATGTTGCTGGAAGATGGCCAGTCGGTGGCGGCCTTCTTCGAGCTGGCGCCGGTCGGCACCGAGGGCCGCGAGATGGCCTGGCTATGGCAGGCGCGCGATGCGCTGGAGAACGCCCTGCAGGACTCCTTCGACGAGTTGGACGACAACCCCTGGGTGGTGCAGCTCTACGCCCAGGACGAGGCCAACTGGGACAACTATCTGCGCTCCCTGGCGAACTATCTGCAGCCGCGTGCGCAAGGCAGCGCATTCAGCGACTTCTACCTGCGTTTCTTCGCCCATCACCTGCGGGCCATCGCCAAGCCGGGTGGCCTGTTCGAGGATACTGCCGTGACGCGCCTGCCTTGGCGCGGCCAGGTCCGGCGCGTGCGCATGGTCGTCTACCGCAGCACGTCCGCGGCCCCGGCCTCGCGGCGCGGCCAGTCGCCCGAGCAGGCGCTGACGACGATCTGCGACCGCCTCGTCGGCGGGCTGGCGAATGCCGGCGTGAAAGCCCGGCGTCTCGGCGCGGCGGACATCCACGCCTGGCTGCTGCGCTGGTTCAACCCGAATCCGACTTTGCTCGGCGCCACTGCCGAAGATCGGGAACGCTTCTACGCGCTGACCCGCTACCCGGGAGAGCGGGAGGAGGGCGAGATCGAACTCGCCAGCGGCACCGACTTCGCGCAGCGCCTGTTCTTCGGCCAGCCACGTTCGGACGTGCCCAACGGCCTGTGGTTCTTCGATGGCATGCCGCATCGGGTGATCGTGATGGATCGTCTGCGCACGCCGCCGGCGACCGGCCATCTGACCGGTGAGACGCGCAAAGGCGGCGATGCCATGAACGCGCTGTTCGACCAGATGCCCGAGGATACGGTGATGTGCCTGACGCTGGTCGCCACACCCCAGGACGTACTGGAGGCGCACCTCAACCACCTCGCCAGGAAGGCCGTCGGCGAGACCCTGGCCTCGGAGCAGACCCGGCAGGACGTGCAGCAGGCGCGCGGGCTGATCGGCAGCGCGCACAAGCTCTACCGTGGCGCGCTGGCGTTCTACCTGCGCGGCCGCGACCTGGCCCAGCTCGATGCGCGCGGCCTGCAGCTCGTCAACGTGATGCTCAACGCCGGCCTGCAACCGGTACGCGAAGAGGACGAGGTGGCGCCGCTGAACAGCTATCTACGCTGGCTGCCGTGCGTGTTCGATCCGGCGGCCGACAAGCGCCAGTGGTACACCCAGCTCATGTTCGCGCAACATGCGGCGAACCTGGCGCCGGTCTGGGGCCGCAGTCAGGGCACGGGGCATCCGGGCATCACGTTCTTCAACCGCGGCGGCGGCCCGATCACCTTCGATCCGTTGAACCGCCTCGACCGGCAGATGAACGCGCATCTATTCCTGTTCGGCCCCACGGGTTCGGGCAAGAGCGCGACGCTCAACAACATCCTGAACCAGGTGACGGCGATCTACCGGCCGCGCCTGTTCATCGTCGAGGCGGGCAACAGCTTCGGCCTGTTCGGCGACTTCGCGGCACGGCTGGGCCTCACCGTGCATCGGGTGAAGCTCGCGCCGGGCGCGGGCGTCAGTCTGGCTCCGTTCGCCGACGCCTGGCGCCTGGTCGATACGCCGAGCCAGGTACAGACGCTGGACGCCGATGCGCTCGACGAAGACCAGACCGATGCCGGCATGGCCGTGGAAGGCGACGAGCAGCGCGACGTGCTCGGCGAGCTGGAGATCACTGCACGGCTGATGATTACCGGCGGCGAGGACAAGGAAGAAGCGCGCATGACGCGCGCCGACCGCAGCCTGATCCGCCAGTGCATTCTCGATGCGGCCCAGCATTGCGTGGCGGACAGACGCACGGTGCTCACGCGCGATGTGCGCGACGCGCTGCGCGAGCGCGCCCGCGACGCCACGCTGCCGGAGATGCGGCGCGCACGGCTGCTGGAGATGGCCGACGCCATGGATATGTTCTGCCAGGACGTGGACGGCGAGATGTTCGACCGGTCCGGCACGCCGTGGCCCGAGGCGGACATCACCATCGTGGACCTGGCCACCTTCGCGCGCGAGGGCTACAACGCCCAACTCTCGATTGCCTACATCTCGCTCATCAACACCGTCAACAACATCGCCGAGCGCGACCAGTTCCTGGGCCGCCCGATCATCAACGTGACGGACGAAGGCCACATCATCACGAAGAACCCGCTGCTCGCGCCCTACGTGGTCAAGATCACCAAGATGTGGCGCAAGCTCGGCGCCTGGTTCTGGCTCGCCACGCAGAACCTGGACGACCTGCCGAAAGCGGCCGAGCCCATGCTCAACATGATCGAGTGGTGGATCTGCCTGTCGATGCCGCCCGATGAGGTCGAGAAGATCGCGCGCTTCCGCGAACTCAACGCTTCGCAGAAGGCGCTGATGCTCTCGGCCCGCAAGGAGGCCGGCAAGTTCAGCGAGGGCGTCATCCTGTCCAAGTCGATGGAGGTGCTGTTCCGCGCCGTGCCGCCCAGCCTCTACCTGGCGATGGCGATGACCGAGCCCGAGGAGAAGGCCGAACGCTTCCAGTTGATGCAGCAGCACGGCATCAGCGAGCTGGATGCCGCCTTCCGCGTGGCCGAGAAGATCGACCGTGCGCGGGGCATCGAACCTCTGACGCTGGACACGTTGGCCTGACGGGAGCAACACGATGCGCATGCCTTCATTCGCCCGCCGTCATTCCTGGATCGGTCTGCTGATCGTGGCGACGACTGGGGTTGCCTCGTGGATGCTGCTGCGCGCGCCGCATCCGGCAACCGAGCCCATGTCCCTGGCCGCCGCCGGGTCCGAAGCGTCGAAACCGGCCGGCCCGCCCTGGCTGTATGGCCGTGCCGATGCGCGCTTCACGGTGGTTGGGTACGCCGACCTGGAGTGTCCGTACTGCCGGGCCTACTTCCCCGCGCTCAAGCGCTGGATCGACGCCCATCCCGAGGTGAACTGGCAGTGGCACCACCTGCCGCTGTCCATGCACGAGCCGGCCGCGACCGCCGCGGCACGCCTGGCCGAGTGCGCGGGCGAGACGGGCGGACATGCCACGTTCTGGCAGGCCGTGGCGTGGCTCTACTCGAATACCCGTGGCGACGGCCAGGGCCTGCGCTATCCCGACCTCACACCAACCATGCAGGGTTGTCTCGACAGCGATCGCCCCGATGCCGTCATCCGTGCCCAGGCGGCGGAAGCGGCACAGCAGGGCATCGCGGCGACGCCGGCCTTGCAACTGCGCGACCGCGAGTCCGGCAAGACCCTCCTGCTGCACGGTCCCGTCGAAGGCGATGCCTTGCTGTCGGCCATCGATCTGCTCGCCGCCGGCAGCACGACCGCAGCCGAACCCACCCATTCCCCAGAAATGCCCGCCGGCGTTGCCGGTGACATGCCCAGGTAGCCATCGATCTTCAAGGCTGCGGCGCGGCTCGTCCGCGTTGATCGAAACCCGTTCGCATCGCATCCCTTGACGCGAACAGCCACCGCACCCGCGGTGGTGGATGCCCGCTCGTCACCTGTTCCATCCCCATCGTCCCCAGGAGGGTTTGCCCTCCAGGGCAGGCGCCCTCCGATCTCATCCATTGGAGGTTCGCCATGTCTCTCGTCATCGCCGACTCCCGCCCGGAGTCGCTCACCCTGATCGCCGCCCAGCACGAAGACTGGATCATCCGGCAGGCCATCACCCTGCTGGAGAACCGCGTGTTCAAGGCCGGTCCAGCGCTGGGCAGTCCCGCCGCCGTGCGCGACTACCTGCGCCTGAAACTGGTCGCGGAGCCGAACGAAATCTTCGCCGTCGTGTTTCTCGACAACCAGCACCAGGTGCTCGCCTTTGAGCCGCTGTTCAAGGGCACGGTCGACCAGACTTCGGTGTATCCGAGGGTGGTGGTCCAGCGTGCGCTGGCGCTCAACGCTTCGGCGCTGATCCTGGCGCATCAGCACCCCTCGGGGAACACCGAGCCCTCGGCCGCTGATCGTGCGATCACCGAGCGACTGAAGAGCGCGCTGGCCACCGTCGATGTCCGGGTGCTGGATCACTTCATCGTCGGCAAGGGCAGCCCGTACTCGTTCCCCGAAGCCGGCTTGTTGTAGTCCGCAGGCGCCCCTTCCGGGGGCGCCTTGCGTCTTGCCCCTATCCACACGTTCGCGATGCGCTCTGATGGTCGCGACTTTCGGAAGCTTGGAAGGCTTGTGGGATAGGCGGCTGAACCGGCCTTTACCTGTTGAGAAGCACACCTTTACATGGCAGAATGTGCATATTTTCTAGTTGCCAGCAACGCGAATGTCTGCCGTCACCGCCATCCAGTACACTCAGGACCAGATGCGCACGCTAACCGGCGTGTCCGTCGAAACGGTGCGGCATTGGCGCAAGACCGTGCCCTACTTGGCGTCCAAGACCGGGAAGGCTGCCCGATTCACCTTCGCGGATCTCCTAGGCTTGGCCGTTACCAATGAGTTGGTCAGCTCGTTGGGAGTGCACATCGCCACCGTCAGCGTCGGCGTTGACGCGCTCTTTCGGTTGCTGGGCACGAGTAGCGCATTGGCGCTGAATGGGTCCGTGGCGTTCGTGACGGCCACTTCGGCGACCCTGTGCGATATCGGCCCCGAGGGGATTGGACCGGCGCCGACGCAACCGACTCTCGTCATCCCGCTCGATCCGTTGATCATGCGGCTTCAGCAGCACATGCTGCCGATCGTCCCGACGCCGAGCCAGGCAGCGTTGCCGTTTCCACCCGAAGCTATCCGGAGTAGGGCGTGAACACTGCCACGCTGGAACAGGTGCTCGCCGCAACCGGCTACCTGCCGGACGGGCGACCCGCGCCCGGCCTTCGGTTGGGGGCTGAGGCGCAGTCCTCGCGCCACGGCCGCGTTTTTGTTCCGGACGCATTGTGGCGCAGCGCGTCGTCGTTGACCGTCTACTTCAAGTTTGAGCAAAGCGCGCCTGCAGACGATCTGGTCAGCCAGTGGCGACGAGAGGTCTGGAACGAGGGGTTCGCGCCGTTGCTGTGGGTGATCTCGCCGCAGCGTATCGACCTGTACAACGGTTTCGGCACGCCCGCGAAAGAAGGCGATGCCCAGAGACATTTGATTCGGCGTTTCGAGAACATCGAAGCTTCGCTTCATGAACTGGACGAGTTGGCCGGCCGACTGGCGATCGAGACGGGCCAATTCTGGGCCCAGGTGCCGGCCATCGATCGCAAGACCAGCGTCGATCAGAAGCTCCTGTCTGACCTTGGATGTCTCGAACGCGATTTGGTCGCAGGCAATCTCGCGCGCGATGCGGCGCAGGCCTTGATTGGGCGCGTGATCTTCACCCAGTACCTGATTGACCGCGAGATCGTCAGTGCGGCGCGGTTGAAGCGGGTATGCGGCCGCACGGCGTTGCCGGCGATCCTGCGCGACCGGCCAGCGACCAGCAAGCTGTTCGCATGGCTGGCCCAGACCTTCAACGGCGATATGTTTCCGCCCTCGTCGGTGAAAACGACACCAGCAGCTCACCATTTGACGCGGGTTGCGGAGTTCCTGGAGGCTGTCGATCCTGAAAGCGGGCAACTCAGCTTCTTCCCCTACCAGTTCGACGTGATTCCGGTCGAGCTCATCAGCTCGATCTACGAGCAGTTTGCACATGCTGAGCCGCAGACTGGAGGAAAGCGCACAGAAGCGTTGCGAAACGGCGTGCACTACACGCGACTGTCCGTCGTCTCGCTGGTCCTCGATGAGGTCATGGATGGTCTATCTGGACGGGAGTCGGTGCTGGATTTGACGTGCGGCTCCGGTGTCTTCCTGGTCGAAGCGCTGCGGCGCTTGGTTCATCTTCGCTCGCAAGGTCAGCCGCCCACGAGGGAGCTGATCCGCTCGACGCTCTACGGGCAGGTGTATGGCGTAGACATTAGCGAAGCCGCGATTCGCGTCGCTGCGTTCAGCCTGTACCTGGCTGCGCTTGAGCTGGACCCTGACCCGCAACCACCGCAGTCCCTGAAGTTCCAGCCATTGATCGGCAGGACATTGCTCGTCGGTGACGCTCGTACTGTCGAACGTGATGGAGATGGCAAGGCCGTGCTGGCGACGCCGACAGGGCTGAAGCAGTTCGACCTTATCGTGGGCAATCCCCCTTGGAGCTTTAGGGGGCAGACAGGAACCGAAGCGCGGCGCAAGACCAGGGTTGCGGGCGTACCTGCGCAACCGCGCGGTGAAGGCTTGGATTTCGTGTTGCGAGCGGCGGAGTTCTCACATGAGAAGACCCGTTTCGGCATCATTCTTAGCGCGATGCCGTTCTTCAGCCGCAGCGGCACCGGCATGGCAGCAGCTCAGCATGTGATGCGAGCCGTGGCTCCGATCACCTTGGTAAATCTGTCCAATTTGTGCAGTTGGCTCTTCGCGACAGCGGCCATGCCCGCAGTGGTTCTCTTTGCCCGTCATCGACCGAAGCAGCGAACGGATCAGGTCACGGTCGTTCAGATCCCGTGGACGCCCAGCGGTGCAAGGACTCATTCGTTCGAGGTGGCGCCGAGTGACGTCATCACTTTGACACTCGACGAAATCCAAGAACAGCCGTTGAAGCTCAAGGCAGCAGCCGTTGGCCGGCGCCGTGACCTCCTATTGCTGGATGACTTGACTTCGGCCCACAGAAATCTGGGCGAGCAACTCTCATTACTCGACACTACCTTCCAGGTTGGATTGATTCGCGGGGCCCCAGAGAATCAGACGCGCGATGCTCGCCCGCTAAAAGGATTGGATGTACTGCAAGTCAAAGACATGCAGCACTTCAACATTCCCGATGATTTGCCGACTTTCAGCCAATCGAAGGCACAATGGCCACGATCGCGGGAGATATATCAAGCCCCGCTTCTCATCGTGAAGGAAATGCTTCTGGGGAGTCCACGCGTCTTGGCGGCCGTCTCCGAGCGGGATCTCGTCTTCACGAACTCATACTTCGCAGTGTCTCTTCCGAGAGGGCACACGCGGACGGCACATTTGCTTGCCACCGTGTTGAGTTCTGCTTTTGCGACATGGTTCTTCTATCTGACCGCTGCAGAGTTTGGAATCTACAAGAGGAAGCTGCTGGCTCGCGACCTCAGCTTCCTACCGGTGCCTAATTTCACGAGCGCAGTGAAATCTGAGGCTGGCCAGCGCCTGCTGCAGATTGAGAAGAATCTGCGCGCCAACGGCACCGACGAGAGGGGATGGGCTGAACTGGACGAAGCTGTCTTCGATCTGTACGAACTGAACGATGCCGACCGAACTGTCATTCGAGACGGCCTCCTTCGCGCCGGGTGGCAATGGGAAACCGGCCGCGACTCATCCGTGGAGCCATCGGACAGTCGTACTGAGGTCACGGCGTATGCCAAGACGTTCCTGTCCGTTATCGAGGATTGGCTTTCCGTTCGCAATAAGCGGCACATGCGCGCCGAAGTGCTCGACTTGCCAAGCAGTTCGGCCTTGCGCGTCGTGCGCTTTGTCTTGGAAGAGGGGCCGGGTAATGCGAGCGTGAGCGTCGTGGCACCACAAGGCGAATTGGGTGAAGTACTGGCACGTATCGGCAGGCGCCTGAAAGTCAAGATTGCGACCGCGCTCAGTGCAGAGCGGGAATTGCGAGTACACGGACGCAACGAAGTCGTGATCATCAAGCCAGCAGCGCGGCGCTACTGGATGGGCATAGCGGCACTGGAAGATGCCGATGCAGTGGTCGCGGAGAGCTTTTCAGGGGGCAAAGTTTGAGGATCCCCTATGAGACACCTCCTGCACTGGGCAGAGAGTTCATTGAACTTGAGCCCGAGGTTGTGGCGGTCATTCTGCTGACACTGGCCGCAGGTTGGCAGCAAGCATGCGCAGCCGAGGACGTGAATGCCAACGCTGGAGAGGTAATCATGACCGAGCGCCTGCGGGACGGGATGCGCATTGCGCTGAAGAACTCCCCGTGGAAGCAGATCATGGTGCTGCCTGGCACGGAATCGCGATCTAAAAGCAACGTGATGCTGCCAGACGGACGTACCGACATCCCGCTGGCGTTCGTCGAAATTTTCTTGCGCACGCAGGAGCATGATCCGCACGCGATCATCGAATGCAAACGAATCGCCGGGTCGGACACTCACTTGTGTCGAGAGTACGTCGTCGAGGGCATGGATCGATTCATCCAGGAGAAGTACGGCGAGAACCATGCTATCGGCTTCATGGTGGGGTACGTTCTTGCCGGCGTTCCTTCGGAATCCGCGGATGGCGTCAACGCTTACTTGAGAAGAGTTTCGCGCTCGGTAGATCGCCTCGCCCCGAGCGACATCAGTGACGGGACTTGGCAGAGCCTACACGCACGCTCCAAGCCGTCGATGCCGATTCGCTTACAGCATGCGTTTCTTGGGTTCGCGGGCACCTCAGCGTCCCGCACCTGATCTCCGCCTCCGACAGGAGGCAATCACAACGCTCACAACGGCATAGGGTATGAAACCGGCAGGGGCCGGATGCGGTTTCTTTGTCGCGCTAGATCGGCACTTGAAGTCGACTGTGACTTTGATCGACTCCAAGGACGCCCGATATGCCGGCCCCCGTCTTCAAGGCTTCGCCCCGGCTGCCGACCATCAGCATTGCGCCCGGACTGTGGGCAGTGCTGTTCATGTTTACCCAGACTGCAGCAGCCGACGTGCTCGTCGTCACCGACAGCCGTCATCCGGTGCAGGCTCCAGCCGGCGTGCGGATCATCGAGCTGGACCAGGCCACGCGCATCGAGGTCGAACTCGCCGCGCACCTACCGGCCGACCCGCAACAGGCTGCAGCCCTGGTGCGGCAGCGGTTGCATGACGGCGGCGAGGCCCTTCAACGCCGCATCGGCCACGCCTACCAAGGTGTCGCGGATGCCTGGGGACTGGGCATCGACAAGATTCCCGCCGTGGTGGTCGATCGACGCTACGTGGTCTACGGCGAGCCCGACGTGCCCCGCGCCGTCGCGCGCATCAACGCCTACCGGAGCACGCAGCCATGAGCCTCCTGCTGGCATCCCGGCGCCTGCGCGCCACCGTCGCCTCGCTGCTGCTGAGCACGGCCACGTCGACGTTCGCCCTGGACACCGCCACCATCGTCTCGTCGGCGCTGTCCCCCGACTGCCTCGAATACCGCGTGGTCGGTATCTGCTACTGGCTGTACTGCACGCCCTTCGGCTGCTCGGTTCGCACTTCCGTCAAGGTGCGCCACTACGTCCCCGATGCGGTGGTGTCGAGCTACTCGAACACCGGAGAAAACCCGTGGCAGGAAGTCAGGGCGATGAGCATGCCCAACCCGACCGCCAAGGCTGGCGGTGACGGCACGACCAATCACGACAACGAGAACAACCTCGCCAAGTTCAAGAACGCCGATGTCATCGGCCATCCGGCCGGGCTGGTGTTCAGCCAGTTCGCCAGCGCCTCCGGCTACACCTGCGAAGGCGCTGGCACGGCCTTCATGCCGTATCTGCTGAGCACGCTCGACACGATCGCCTGGCGCTACAACATCCCGGAAGCGTTCTACCCCGAAGCGCTCATCCCCGGCCGGCGCGAAATCGGTACGCGCACCGGCCTGAACCTCTGGGGCAACGTGTATCCCCGCGGTGGCTTCCTGCACCAGACCGACGACCACAAGAGCGGCGCCGTGGTCGCGCAGCGCGCGGGCGACATCGTGACGCGCCGCAACCAGATTCACGTGTATCAGCCCCTGCTGGCCAACGCCCGCGACGGCTACTGGCCGGCCGGCGCGCTGATGGAGACCGACGCCTCGACGGGCAAGTGGCAGGAGCTGACGCCCACGCTCTCGAACAGTTGCGTGGTCTTCCCGCACAGCCGCACCCGCGTGCAGGCCCAGCAGGGCGACTACGCCTGGGCCTTGTGGCGGCCGTACTCCTGCTGCCGGCGCCGTGGCCAGGTCTTCCTCGGCAGCGTCGATTTCATGTGAGGAACCCACGATGAACGCCTCCCTCCCTGACTTCCTGCA
This sequence comes from Enterobacter sp. SECR19-1250, assembly GCF_013391025.1. Classification (NCBI taxonomy): domain Bacteria; kingdom Pseudomonadati; phylum Pseudomonadota; class Gammaproteobacteria; order Enterobacterales; family Enterobacteriaceae; genus Enterobacter; species Enterobacter sp. SECR19-1250. Next base: position 19,285 of record NZ_JACASJ010000061.1, read on the forward strand.
CCGCGCGAAGTCGCCCCTGCGGGCCACGCTGCTCGTGGCGGCCATCACGCTGGTCGTCGGCGTCGCCTGGGCGCAGACCCGCATCGACCCCAATGGCGTGAACGTCAGCGGCAGCGTGATCGGCGACGACGTGCTCTACAGCATCGGCGGCGGCCGGGCCGTGTCGATGGGTGGTGCCGGCAACATGCAGAGCATCGGCGTCGGCGTCGGCTGGAACAGCAACCTGATCTGCGGCGACATGAGCATCACCACGACGCTGCAGAACCAGCTCAACGGCATCACCAACGGCTTCCAGACGATCATGAGCAACGTGATCCAGAACGCCACTGCCGCGGTGGCGTCACTCCCGGCGCTCATCATCCAGCGCGCCGACCCGGGCCTGTACAACCTGCTCACCAACGGCATCCTCCAGGCGCGCCTGGATTTCGACCGCTCGAAGATGACCTGCCGGGCCATCGCCAATCGCATGGCGGACATGGCCGGCGGCCAGGCCGGCTGGGACCAGCTCGCCGAAGGGATGGCGCTGCGGGATGCGGTCAGCAGCACCGATGCCGTCTCCGCCATCGAGCAGGCCGAGTCCAACAAGGGGAACAACGGCGTGCCCTGGGTCGGCGGCGGCAACGCGGGCGGCTCCGGCCAGAGTTCGATCAAGGTGGTCGGCGACGTGACGCGCGCGGGCTACAACCTGCTCAACGGGCGCAGCGCCACCGATACCTCGTCGATCGCGCGCAGCGCCTGCGGCAACCGCCTGACCTGCCAGGCCTGGTCGTCGCCTGGCGCGGCCGCGGCCTTTGCGAACCGCGTGCTGGGCGAACGCGAGCAACGCACCTGCGAAAACTGCACGAAGACCCAGACCACGCCTGGCGTCGGGCTCACGCCAGTGATCCAGGAAGAGTACGAGACCAAGCTGCAGGTGTTGCAGGAACTGGTGACGGGCGCCCGGCCGACGACACTGGCCAATCTCGACGCGGCCGGCAGCAGCTCGCTGCCGATCACCCGCGGCGTGATCGAGGCCCTGCGTGACGAGCCCGACCAGGACGTGCTGGGCCGGCGCCTCGCGTCTGAGACTGCGCTGTCCAGCGTGCTGGAGAAGGCCCTGCTGCTGCAACGCACGTTGCTGACCGGCAAGAAGGAGCCGAACGTCGCCGCCAACGAGCTCGCCGTGCAGGCGGTGGACCAGGAGAACAGCGCGCTGGAGCAGGAGATCAACAACCTCAAGACCGAGCTGGAGCTGCGCCGCACGCTGGCCGGCAACTCGGCGATGGCGATCATCCAGCGCCACAGTACCCGCGCTGCCGGCTCGCGCGGCGTCTTCAAGGGCGACACCACGCGCGACCGTCTGCGGGAAGTCCAGAAGCCGCGGAGCGGTACGCCATGAGCCGGCTCGCCTGGCTGCGGCTGCCATGGCTGTTCAACCGCCGCGTCGGCGTGGCGCTGCTGTGGACCTTGCTGGTGGTCGCCGCCGCGGTGGCGGTGAACATCGCCGGCATCCACGTGGTCGGCGGCGTCGAGGGCTGGCAGCACTGGCTGCAGGCGCACGCCGGCCACTTCTTCGTGTGGCGTCTGTGCCTCTACGGAGCGACGGCTTACGGCTGGTGGTGGATGCGTCGGCGCCTGTTGCGGCGGGAGCCGTCCCGCGAGACGCATCAGCGCCTGCTGCGCACGGAGATCGCGGCCGTCATCGCCGTGGTCGCGCTGGAAGCCAGCCAGCTGCTGCGGCACGGCTGAGACCGGGAGGCAGGCATGACGCTCTACACCACGGACTACTTGGAGTATTACCTGACCCTGGTGGCTTGGGTGGTCAACAACGGCATCTGGAGCATCCTCGTGGCCAGCGGCGTGTTCGCGCTGCCGTTCGTGGCCATCGTGATCCAGGAATGGCTCAAGGCCCGCAGCGAAGGTGCGGACGAGGGCAACAAGGGCGTGCTGTCGTCGATGCGCATCGAGAACCGGGTGTGGGTGGCGATCGTGGTCATCATGTTCGCCGGCATCCCGTTCATCCCGGTGGATCTCGCCACGATCAGGTTCGACACCACGCGCTCCGCGCAATGCCAGGTCAGTGTCCCGCTGCCCAACGACACGGGCTGGTCCAACGTCTACACGGCGCTCAACGACCAGAGCGCGCTGGTGCCGGTGTGGTGGTTCTTCATGCACGCGCTGTCGAAAGCCGTGACGGGCTCCGCGGTGGCGGCGATTCCCTGCGGCACGGACCTGCGTCAGATTCGCATGGATGTGGATGCCACGCGCATCGACGATCCGGTGCTGGCACAGGAGGTCGCCGACTTCACGCACGACTGCTACGGGCCGTCGCGCGCCAAGCTGTTCATGAACCGGCCGACGCTCTCCGACGAGCAAATGAACGACGTCACCTGGATCGGTTCGAGTTACTTCCTCGACACGCCCGGCTTCTATGACACCTATCGCGCCAAGACCCCACGCACGGCCTGGCCCTACGACGCGACCCGCGATGCAGGGTTGGCACAGGTGGACAGCGGCGGCGGCTATCCGTCCTGCCGGCAGTGGTGGGCCGATGGCGGCCAGGGACTGCGCAGCCGGCTGCTGGCACAGGTCGACCCGGACCTACTGACCCGCATCGGGCGCTGGGCGGGCTTCCTGTCGCAGAGCGAGGTCAATGACTCGGTGATCCGCGCCGTGGTCTCACCGCGACAGCAGAAGATGAACCAGGGCGCCGTCTACACCGACTACGGTGGCCAGATCGACAAGACGCTGCCGAACGTTGTCACGCGCGGCGCAAGCGACCTGGGGTTGACCGTCGGCTCGCTGGCCTTCTTTCCCGCGATGGACGTGGTGCGCCAGGCGCTGCCGATGGTGCTGACGATGCTCAAGATGGCGCTCGTCATCTGCATCCCGCTGGTGCTGCTGATCGGCACCTACGACCTGAAGACGGTGGTGACGGTGAGCTGCGTCCAGTTCGCGCTGTTTTTCGTGGACTTCTGGTTCCAGCTCGCGCGCTGGATCGACAGCACGATCCTGGACGCGCTCTACGGCTGGGGGTTTGGCGCGGACAGGCCGCACACGAACTTCGATCCGTTGATCGGTTTGAACAACGCCTTTGGCGACATGCTCCTTAACTTCGTCATGGCGATGATGTTCATCGTGCTACCGGGTTTCTGGGTAGCTGCGCTCGCGTGGGTTGGTGTCCGCGTAGGCAACATTTCGCAGATGCTCTCAGCAGCCACCGATGGCGCCAAATCTGCGGGAGGCAAAGGCGCTGACCTTGCAATCAAAGCAGCGAAGGCGAAGTAGCGCCGAGAGTGGCGAGCTACTCGTCGTCCGCGCTGCCGCCGTCAATGCGTACCTCGCCCCGGTAGAGACCGTATCCGTCCAGGCCGTTTCGCCATTGAGGCTCGTCATCATCACTGCTTTCGTCGGCATCGACGTTGCGTACCATCCAGGCAGCGATCCCTGCAAAGGCCAGCAGCAGCGCCAGCCAGAACGCGGAGTAGAGCAGCACACCAAGCACGGCCAGCTTGACGATCCAGAGCACCGCCGTCGCCGCGCTCGCGGGCACCCCGCGCGTCACCAGCCAGCCGGCGACACGCTGCTCGCGGCGCAGGTATCCACGCCAGGCACGGCCAGCCCCCCGGCCCAGCCGGTGGCTCCAGCGCCCGTTGTGCGTGTTGGTGGTCATGCTCATATGCCTCGGCTTCAGTGGTGCCTCACCTCGCGGAGTGGCCGGTCGTGGCCTGCCCTCCAGCATAGACCGCGATCAGGAGGGCGGGTTGCGGCTAGCAGAGTCGGGTTGGCTCGGGTCGCAGGTCGATTAGATTCTGCACTATAAATCAAACGTTATGCTACTTTCCCTGCACGTTCTTGCGATAGCTCTAGAGGCTGATTTGATTCCGTGCTATTTTTATAGCATGGATGGAAATTCTAGGCACCAGGTAATCAAGCGGCTGCAGGCGGGACTCCCCCGCGGGGCGCCGTTCGACCTTGCCACCCTGAGCCAGTTCGGGGTGTCGCCCCAGCTCGCCGCCCACTATGCCGACGGCGGGTGGCTCGTGCGCCTGGCCCATGGCGTCTATGCCTTCCCGAACGATGAGTTCGGGGTCTACGGTGCGCTGAAGTTCCTGCAACAGCGCGTGCCCGGCCTGCACGTCGGCGGCAAGAGCGCCCTGGCCCTGCAGGGCGTGCGGCACAACCTGGGCAGCCGGGAGACGCTGGTGCTGTGGGGCGACGGTCGTTTCGCGTTGCCAGCCTGGTTCACCTCGCGCTTTCCGGCCCGCTACGTCCACGCCCGCCTGTTCGACTGGCCGGACACGGCGCTGTCCAGCAAGACCCTGACCACGCCGCCTGGCCTGCCCGAGGATCTTCGGGTGGCTGCCTCCGAGCGTGCCGTTCTGGAACTGCTGTACGAAGCCGGCGTCAAGCAGAGCCTCGAAGAGGCCCGCAACCTCTTTGATGGACTGCGTTCCCCCCGCAAGGACTTGCTCGGGCAACTGCTGTCCTGCTGCACCAGCGTGAAGGCCGTGCGCCTGTTCCTCACCTGGGCGCGCGAGACCAGCCTCGTGGATGTCGATGCCCTGCTGGAGCAGTACCCGGTTCGCACCGGCAGCAACACGCGCTGGATGAGCCGGCTCGATGACGGCACCTTGCTGAGCCTGAGACCTCATGGATAAAACCTACGCGGACACCGTTCGCCTGCTGCTGGCCGTCGCGCCCGACGTGTTCGCCAACGACATCTTCGCCATGAAGGGCGGCACGGCCATCAACCTCTTCGTGCGGGACATGCCGCGCCTGTCGGTGGACATCGACGTGGTGTACCTCCCGTGGCAGACGCCGCGCGACGAAGCGCTGCAAGCCATCAACCAGGAGCTGGCCGCCATCGCCGCGCGCGTTGCACCACTGGGCGTGCAGACACGCCTGGTTCGCGCCAAGGACCTGGGAGACACCAAGCTGATCGTCGAGAACGACGCCAGCCAGGTGAAGATCGAGGTCAACGTCGTGTTCCGAGGCAGCGTGCTGCCCGTCGAGCGGCGGCCGCTGAGCGCAAAGACCAGCGATCTGTTCGGCGTCGAGTTCGAGCTGCCGGTTCTGGCACCGGACGAGCTGTACGCCAGCAAGCTGGTGGCCGCGCTGGATCGGCAGCACCCCCGCGACCTGTTCGACGTGTGGCAGCTCTACGAATCGGGCGACATCAGCGACGGCATGGTCGAGTGCTTCGTGATCTATCTGGCGGGCCACAACCGGCCGCCCCACGAAGTGCTGTTCGGTAACGACAAGGACATCGCCGGCGAGTACGAGCGGGCCTTTGTCGGCATGACCGAAGTGGGCTGCTCCCTGGAAACACTGCTCGACGCTCGCGCCAGGGTGCGGCGCGAGCTGCCACAGCGACTGAGCACCGCGCACAAGCAGTTTCTGAGCGGGCTGGCGCGCGCAGAACCGGACTGGTCGCTGGTGCAGTGCCAGCACGCCGCGCAACTGCCGGCACTGCGCTGGAAGCTCGCCAATCTCGAAACCTTCCGCAAGCGCCGTCCCGACGACTTCGCAGCGCAATCCGCCGCCCTCGACACCGGCTTGGGCCAGAGCTGACGAACATCCCGCAGCGCCCCACTTGCCGGGATTGCCCCATGCCGCATTCATCGTGGCATCCACGAAGCAGCGGCCCTATACCCAAAGGCTTCCGACAAAGGCCAAAGGGCTGGGAAGGGGCAAAGGAAGGGCGCCAAGGGGAAAGGCCCTATCCTGAAAAGGCCAAAAGGCGCCCCGAGCAGCCCGTCATCCGGGGTTCGCCATGCTCTCGCTGTTCCAGCGCAAAAGGGTGCCACCCGCCGCCGGCACACCGCCCACATCCGCCATCGAAACTCCGAAAGGGGCGATGCGGCCGGAGTCGGCCGCATCGCTGCTGACCACGCCGCGTCGGCAGAAACTGCTGGAACACATCTGGCAGCGCACATCGCTCTCGCGCCGGCAGTTCGCCACGCTCTACCTCGCCCCACTGGAGCGCTACGCCGAATTGGTCCAGCAGTTCCCGGCCTCCGAGAACCACCACCACGCCTATCCGGGCGGCATGCTGGACCACGGCCTGGAGATCGTCGCCTATGCGCTGAAACTGCGGCAGTCATACCTGCTGCCTGCGGGCGTCACGCCGGAGGCACAGGCGGCCCAGGCCGAAGCCTGGACTGCAGGCACGGCCTACGCGGCCCTGCTGCACGACATCGGCAAGATTGCGGTCGATCTGCACGTCGAGCATGCCGACGGCAGCGTCTGGCATCCCTGGCACGGCCCGCTGCGAAAGCCCTACCGCTTCCGTTACCGAAAGGAGCGCGAGTACCGCCTGCACAGCGCCGCCACCGGGCTGCTCTACGCGCGCCTTCTCGATCGGGACATCTTCGACTGGCTCAGCGGCTATCCCGACCTCTGGGCCGCGCTGCTGTACGTGCTGGCCGGCCAGTACGAGCACGCCGGCACGCTCGGCGAGCTGGTCGTGCAGGCCGACCAGGCATCGGTCGCCCAGGAACTCGGCGGCGATCCCAGCAAGGCGCTGGTGGCGCCCAAGCATGCTCTGCAACGCAAATTGCTCGACGGCTTGCGCTACCTGCTCAAGGAAGCGTTCAAGCTGAACCAGGCCGGCCCGGCGGACGGTTGGCTGACCCAGGACGCCTTGTGGCTGGTGAGCAAGACCGTCTCCGACAAGCTGCGCGCACATCTGCTATCGCAAGGCATCGACGGCATTCCGGCGAGCAATACGGCGGTGTTCAACGTGCTGCAGGATCACGGCATCGTGCAGCCAACGCCGGATGGCAAGGCGATCTGGAAGGCTACTGTCACCAGCGACGCCGGCTGGTCGCACGCCTTCACCTTCCTGAAACTCTCGCCGGCGATGATCTGGGATGCCGCCGACCGGCCGGCGCCGTTCGCAGGCCGTGTGCAGGTCGAAGAGGAACAGGCGGAGCCGACGCCGCAGGCGACAACGGTGGCCGATGGGCCGCGCGCCGAAGGCATCGAAGCTGCATCCGCGAGCACGGCGCCGATCGCATCCGCAGCCATGGACACCGGCGTGGCCGCGCTGCTCGACCTGCTGGGCGACACCGCTCTACCCACAGCGCCGGAGATCGCCGAGGCCGAGCCGACCCCTTCGACCGTGCCCCCGCCGCAGATGAGCCTCGCGCCTTCCCAGGATCGCGCGGAGCCCTCCGGGGCGCACTTCATGGCCTGGCTGCGTCAGAGCATCCAGACGCGCAAGCTCATCATCAACGACGCCAAGGCCCTGGTGCATACCGTCGCCGGTACGAGCTACCTCGTCAGCCCCGGCGTGTTCCAGCGCTACGCGCAGGAGTACCTTCAAGTCGCCGCGCTGGCCAAGCAGGAGAAGCTGGAGGGGTGGCAGTGGGTACAGAAACGCTTCGAGAAGCTGGGACAGCACCGCAAGCAGCCGAGCGGGCTGAACATCTGGACCTGCGAAGTCACGGGGCCGCGCAAGTCGCGCCGGCTGCACGGCTACCTGCTCGTCAGCCCGGATGCGCTGTTCCAGGAGACGCCGCCAGACAACCCATACCTGCGGCTCGTCAACGAGGCCGCAAAGCGCGAAGATTCAGCCCTTGGGGGCAAGGCCGACGATCAGGCGTAGGCATGCGACCGCTGTGCGGGCCGGCTTTAATCTGCGGATGGGGCCGACTCTGCCAGCTTGGCTTCGGTCAGAGTCATCAAGTGGGCGGAACTGCATTTCAGCGCACGGGCAATCTTGAGGATGAGAGGGAGCGTGGGGACATGCTCGCCGCGCTCGATCTTGCCCATGTGCGACCGTTCGATGCCGGCCATGTGGGCCAGCGTTTCCTGAGCGATGCCCTGGTTGGTTCTTTCTTCCCGCACGGCAGCCCCAAACGCGATGGCTGGTTCCGCTTCGTAGGTAGTGGTGCCGGTGGGGCGGCCCCTTTGGATCGAACGCTTTGGCATTGCCAAGAGCGTCGAACACGGTCACGATTTAAACCACGTTAAACTTAACTCATCCAACGGCTTCGAGATCAGTTGCCACGAGTTCACCGCCTGGGGGAGCTGGACGTGGAATCGAGTGACATCACAGCCGAAATTCGCATGGCCGTCCTCGGCGAATGGGTGCCTCCCCAGCTCGCCGACGTGCTCGCCCTGCAGCGTGCCGAAGAGCCGGAGACTCATGCCGTCCTGGCCGGCTGGACAGATCCCGGTCGAGGCGCGGAGCTGCCGGACGACGGCTTCGACTTCGCCTTGTCTGCGGTTGCCCGGCAGTGGCCTGGCTGGGTATGCGAACCGCTGTGGCATGACACGCTGGCGGTCGCCGTGGCCAAGCGCTCCCACCTGCTGGCCTACCGTGAAGTGCCGTGCGGGGAAGTGCTCAAGCAGCCCTTGATCTGCTCGCAGTCCACGACCGATGAACCATGGCGCATGACCGTGCAGCGTGTGTTCGAAAACGCGCTGCAAGAGCGAGAGCAAACGGTGGAGACATTCGATGTGGCGATGACGCTGGTTGCCGCCGGATACGGGATCGCCATTGCGCCTGCCGCGAGACTGGCGAGCTACCTACGCCGAGGCATCGCCGTGCGGCCGCTGGCCGGCGCACCGACGATCGTGATGGCTTACCTGCTCCGCCGCAACGCTTCCTTGTCGGACACCCAGGCAAGATTCGCCCGCCGCGCGCGCTTGGTGTCCTGACAGACGTGCGGGGATCGCGGTTTCGCCACGATCCCGCATTCCTGCTGCTAGGCGACTCCGACTCGCGGCGGGGTCCATTCGCTTTCCTTCACGGCTGTGCTCACTGCCATGACGAGCTTGTCGAGATTGCCGGCCGTCACGCCCTCCAGTGCCGAATGCCCCCGCAGCATCGAGCGCGGTTGCAGCAGTGCATGGTAGATCTGCCAAGGGTCCGCACCCCTGGTCAGCTTGAGGACGGACTGGATCAGCTCGTGCTTGAGTGGGTCGAGGTGCCAGTCCGGCACCCGCTGGCCGCGGTTGCCCACGTTCAACGCCAGCAAGTTGCCGGCCTTGATCTCGTAGCTGATCCACCTGCGGGACTTGCCCGCCATCTTCGCAAACGCCGCGACGGGAAGGTTGTGCGGCGCTTCGAAGACATCGAACAGTTCCATCCTCTCGCGCTGAATGTCCGAAGGCACCAGCGGCGCGGCCGACCGAGGGGGCGGAACCGCCGGCAGCCGATGTGCGGCGGCAGAAACCAACGGCATGGCGTCGCCGGGCTTCGTCACGAGCAGGATTGGCGAAGCGGCAACCGGCGTGGAGGGTGCGCTTGCGGTTTGCTCATTCGGGAACGCGGGCACGCCTTCCAGATGCACGGTGAGCGGCATGCTGGCCGCCTCGACCTGGTTCTGCTCGAAGAGGTCGAGCCGATCGGCCCAGTCCTGCATCATGCGGCGACGCTGTTCCACGTACTCGGCATGGTTGTAGGTCGCGCTGACCTTGTTGGGATCGACATGCGAGAGCTGTGCATCCACCCAGACCTTCGGGTAGCCGATCTCGTTGAGCGCAGTGGACATCGTGCCGCGGATGCCGTGTCCCGTCAGGCGTTCCTGATAGCCCATGCGTTTGAGCGCACCATTGAGCGTGTTCTCGCTGATGCGCTTCTTCAAGTCGCTGTCGTGCCGGAACAGGTGGCGCTGGGCCGGCTTGAACTCATCCAGCAGGTGCCGGACGATCTCCATGGCCTGAATCGACAGCGGCACGATGTAGGGCGGGATGTCCTTTGGCTGCTGCCGCTTCTTGCGCATATCCAACTGGAGTTGCTTCACGACGTCGGGCGGGATGATCCACAGCCCACGGTCCAGATCGAATTGATCCGGCGTCGCCTGTCGCAGCTCGCCGGTTCGCACGCCGGTCAGCAGCAATAGCCGCAGCCCGAGCTGGGTCTGCCGCCTGCCGCGATAGCTGCGCAGCCGCTGCAACAGCTTCGGCAGCTCGGCCATGCGCAGGAACGGGTTGTGGTTGACGGGTGGCAGCGGCAGCGCCACCACATCGAGATCGGAGGCGGGGTTTTGCTCCAGGCCCGGCACGATCACCAGCGCGTAGCGAAACAGTTGGTTGAACCACGTCCTGACTTTCTCGGCGACGGATAGTGCCCTGCGCTTCTCGATCTTGGCGATCACCTCCAAGAGGTCGGGACGCTTGATCTCATAGACCGACCGCTTGCCCAAGGTGGGCAACACATCCTTGTCGAAGATCCGTGGAAGTATCGAGAGGGTCGTCTGCCGGCCTTCCTTGAGGCTGAGCCCGCGATGCTTGAGCCACTTGCGATACACCGCCTCGAAGGTGTTTTCGTCGGCGAGCCGGACAGCGGTGCGCTTCTGCTTGCGGTGAACGCGAGGATTGGTGCCTTTGGCCAGCAGGGCGCGCGCTTCGTCGCGTAGGCTGCGGGCCTCGCGAAGCGTCACCTCCGGGTAGGTGCCGAGCGACATCCGCTTCTGCTTGCCCGCCCAGTAGTAGCGGAAGTGCCAAGTCCTGCCCCCTGCAGCCGTGACGGCCAGGGAGAGGCCATCCAAGTCAGGGAGGGTGTATGCCTTGCCAGTTGCCTTGGCCTGTCGAACGGCCAGGTCTGAGAGTGCCATGCTCTTGCTCCTGAACATGAGTCAGGAACCAGATGCTGGTCACGTCGACCTCGCCCCTCCACCAACAATCCGGAATCAGCCGCGCCCGCAAAAATGGACTTGTTTGTGGACTTGAAAGTCCCGGCTGTAGGCGGATCGCAGTGGACTACGGCAGAACGTCAAAGAGAGGAAAAGTCCTTGTGTGGCAACGACTTGCAGACTCTCTTGGATTTCTGCGGAAGTCCGCAGAATGATGCGGTGGAGCGGGCGAAGGGAAATCACCCCCGCTCCAAAGTTCTCGTAATCCCATGGATTTATTAATAAAAACGTGATGCATTGTAGGAGGGTTTTGTGTAAGCGTCAAGCCACTGCCGCCTGTTGCGATTACTAACGATTGACGATGATAGA
>NZ_JACASJ010000062.1:0-29724 GCF_013391025.1 Enterobacter sp. SECR19-1250
AAATGTACGTTTCATCAAACGATCCTCCGCAACCACATGTTTTCACATGGTTGTTCCGTTGACCAATTGAATCTACAGATGCCAACTTTAAGAAAGTCGACACCATTCTGGCGAAGTACCGCACCAAAGACGGGTTTGAAACCTACGACAAACTGACCGACGCCGACCGTAACGCGCTGAAAGGCCCGATTACTACCCTGGCGGAAGATCTCTCCCTGCTGCGTGGCGTACTGGGTCTGGACTAAGCACGATGAACAAGCATGACGAATACGACGTGGCAGAACCGTCACGTCGTCGGTTGTTGAAAGGGGTAGGGGCGCTGGGGGGCGCATTTGCCCTGGCCGGAGGGTGTCCGGTGGCGCATGCGGTAAAACCGCAAAGTGCGCCCGGTACGCTGTCACCGGATGCCCGTATGGAGACGCAGCCTTTCTATGGCGAACATCAGGCGGGCATTCTGACACCACAGCAGGCCTCCATGATGCTGGTGGCCTTTGATTCGCTGGCAAGTGATAAAGCTGACCTGAAGCGCCTGTTTCGCCTGCTGACCACGCGCATCGCGTTTTTGACTGCAGGGGGACCGGCGCCAGAAACGCCAAATCCACGACTGCCGCCTATGGACTCGGGGATCTTAGGGTCGTTCATCGCCCCGGATAATCTGACCATTACGGTGTCGCTGGGCGAATCGCTGTTTGATGAACGTTACGGGCTGGCAAAACAGAAGCCGAAAGCGCTGCAAAAAATGACGCGTTTCCCGAATGATTCTCTGGATGCTGCTCTCTGCCACGGCGATCTGCTCCTGCAGATTTGCGCTAACACGCAGGACACGGTGATCCACGCTCTGCGGGATATCATCAAACACACGCCTGATCTGTTGAGCGTGCGCTGGAAGCGGGAAGGGTTTATCTCTGACCATGCTGCCCGCAGCAAAGGCAAAGAGACGCCGGTGAACCTGCTGGGCTTTAAGGATGGCACCGCCAACCCGGACAGCAGCAACGGCGCGCTAATGAAAGAGGTCGTCTGGGTCACAGCCGATCAGGGTGAGCCTGCCTGGGCCGTCGGCGGGAGCTATCAGGCGGTGCGGGTGATTCAGTTCCATGTGGAATTCTGGGATCGCACGCCGCTTAAAGAGCAGCAGACGATCTTTGGCCGTGACAAGCAGAGCGGGGCGCCGCTTGGCATGAAGCACGAGCATGATGTGCCGGATTACGCCAGCGATCCTAATGGCGATACCATTGCGCTGGACAGCCATATCCGGCTGGCGAACCCGCGCACCAAAGAGACGCAGTCAAACCTGATGATGCGCCGGGGCTATAGCTACTCGCTGGGGGTGACCAATTCCGGTCAGCTGGATATGGGGCTGCTGTTTGTCTGCTATCAGCACGATCTGGAGAAGGGCTTCCTCACCGTGCAGAAGCGGTTAAACGGCGAAGCGCTGGAAGAGTACGTTAAACCTATCGGCGGCGGCTATTTCTTCGCGCTGCCAGGCGTGCGCGATTCGAACGCCTGGCTCGCGCAAGGGCTGATAGAAGCCTGATAATTGTCCCTGCGATAGTTCGTGGGGACATTATTTTTTCATATGACTATCCCTCTGTTATATTTCTGTAATATTCCTGTATGAGACTGTTTTCAACTACAGGAGCAGTCTTAAAAGTTGCATTCAGGTAAAATAAATGTTGCATTTATGATAATCCCTGATGTACTTAAGATAAGACAGCGGTAGTTCCCGGCAGTGATGCTGAATCACTATGGAGATCGCGAATGGTATCGTCCTGTACTGGACAAGGTAAACACAACAACCGCAGTACCCGGCGCGGAGGCTCAGACTCCGGCAGCGATTTCCTCACCACTAAATTCTCCCCTTCTATTCAGAAACCAGATTCTACCGACGTGCAGAATGGTGCGCGTAGCTATTCTGTATCGTCATCCGGCAAGGCAAGCAATGGCTTACAAGGAAGCCAACCCTCTGATGTTCGTGCGCATAATCGTGCCGAAACTGGCGCGTGTGATGAATACCAACAACTCAAGGTGCTATCCATGGGAAGACAAAAAGCAGTGATCAAAGCTCGTCGCGAAGCAAAACGTGTGCTGAGACGGGATTCACGTAGTCATAAACAGCGTGAAGAAGAATCGGTCACCTCGCTTGTGCAGATGAGTGGCGTAGAAGCAATTGGCATGGCGCGGGACAGCCGTGATAATTCCCCAATTGTGGCGCGCAATGAGGCTCAGGCGCACTACCTGAATGCTATCGAGAGTAAACAGCTCATCTTTGCAACCGGTGAAGCCGGATGCGGGAAAACTTGGATCAGTGCAGCCAAAGCAGCGGAGGCCCTGATCCATAAGGACGTGGAGAGAATTATTGTTACCCGTCCGGTACTGCAAGCTGATGAAGATCTCGGCTTCTTACCCGGTGACATATCGGAGAAGTTTGCCCCTTACTTCAGGCCCGTTTATGACGTGCTGGTGAAGCGACTGGGTGCATCCTTTATGCAGTACTGCCTGCGACCAGAGATTGGCAAGGTGGAAATCGCGCCGTTCGCCTATATGCGCGGACGTACATTTGAAAATGCGGTCGTCATTCTTGACGAGGCTCAGAATGTGACCGCTGCGCAAATGAAGATGTTCTTAACGCGCCTCGGGGAGAACGTGACGGTTATCGTCAATGGCGATATTACCCAGTGCGACCTGCCATCCGGCGTGAAATCCGGCTTGAGCGACGCCATGTCACGTTTTGAGGAAGACGACATGATTGGGGTAGTACGCTTTACCAAAGAAGATTGTGTGCGGTCGGCGCTGTGCCAGCGCACGCTGGAAGTCTATTCCGACTGACGGTAAAACATCGCCGTTTTACCGCTCACCTGTCATCCCTTCCCGGCGTAATGCCGGGAAGCTTCGTTTATTTCTTCTCACGACTCGCGTCTGGTTGTCTTTTAAAAGATTGCCTGTCTTGCGGAATTCATCATGTCGGTTATTCATTTTTGACGCTGGTTTTTTATCACGCTCAGCGAAATGTGATGTGTATTTATAATATCCACAAAGTACCCATGAATATCATGATCGCGCTAATTGTTCGCTCAAATTTAAACGTGAATGTTGTCACATAATGTTACTAAGATGTGAAAATTAAGTTGGTGTATTGTGTCTAATTCTCTATGTTTCGTACTGATTCAAACAACATTCTAACAAGAAAATCCCATGGGGAACCGTTTCCCTGGAACATCACGTTGAGGGTCATACATGAACGAACTGGTTGGTGCAATTAACGGTGTTATCTGGAGCCCGGCGTTAATATTTTTATGTCTGGGTGTCGGCCTCTATTTCTCATTACGTAGTCGTTTTTTGCAGTTACGTCATATAAAACATATGATTACCTTGATGTTTCAGGGGCGTCCTACCGATGCTGGTGTATCGTCGTTCCAGGCACTGACGATGACGCTGGCAGGGCGTGTAGGGACCGGGAACATTGCTGGCGTCGCCACCGCTATTACCTTCGGTGGACCGGGCGCACTTTTCTGGATGTGGATTGTGGCGTTTTTGGGGGCCAGCTCTGCGTTTGTGGAATCTACGTTGGGCCAGGTTTATAAAGAAAAAATCAACGGTGAATATCGTGGCGGTCCTGCCTTTTATATTGAAAAAGGATTAGGCGTTAAATGGTATGCATGGTTATTTGCCGTCGTCACCATTTTCTCCTGCGGTTTATTACTGCCAGGGGTACAAGCAAACTCGATTGGTGCCAGCCTGGATATTGCATTTGGGCTTGATCCAAATGTCACGGCAGCATTACTTGCCGTACTGTTAAGTTTTATTATTTTCGGTGGTGTGAAAAGGATCGCCAGTTTTAGCAGTATGGTCGTTCCGTTTATGGCGCTCGGCTATATTATTGTGGCTTGCGTTATTATCGCCATTAATATTACCGAGCTTCCTGGTGTGATTCTGTTGATCTGGAAAAGCGCTTTTGGTCTGGAAGCTGGTTTTGGTGCCATTCTTGGTCAGGCTATCATGTGGGGCGTTAAGCGCGGGGTCTATTCCAATGAGGCGGCGCAAGGTACCGGGCCGCATGCGTCATCCGCGGCGGCAGTGAGCCATCCGGTGAAGCAGGGGCTGGTTCAGGCTTTCTCGGTCTATATCGACACGCTGTTTGTCTGCTCGGCGACCGGGTTTATGCTGTTGATCACCGGTCTGTATAACGTGCAGGGCATTGACGGTGCTGCACTCTATACCGGTATTTCCGGCGTGGCAGCAGGGCCTGGCTATGTGCAGACGGCAATGGAAAGTATGATGCCAGGCTTTGGTAATTACTTTGTTGCTGTTGCGCTGTTCTTCTTTGCCTTCACGACCATTATTGCTTACTACTATATTGCTGAAACCAATATCGCCTTCATCAACCGTAAAATTCACCGTCCATGGCTGACATTCGTGCTCAAATTATGCCTGATGGCTTCAACGGTATATGGCACAGTTCGTACGGCGGATCTGGCATGGGGGCTGGGGGATATTGGGGTAGGGCTGATGGCATGGCTTAACATTATTGCCATTGTGCTTTTACATAAAAAAGCGTTTGCCAGCCTTAAGGATTATGAAATTCAGAATGCGCAGGGGGTGGATCCGCACTTTGACCCGATTCGACTGGGGATTAAAAACGCGGATTACTGGCTGGAAGAGCGTAAAGATGAACCTGCTGCGAATCCAGAACAGACGACTTCTGTCGTGAGAGAGCAGAACGCAGGGAAACTGAACAATTAATCGTGGTAGCCCGTATTAATTTACGGGCCCATGGGTCTTGTAGGCCGGGTAAGCGTTAGAGCCACCCGGCGAATAAGGCGACTACGTTGCTGAACTGTCTTTGTCGAACCCCGGTCGGGGATTCTCATCCCCCCTTTCGGAGACTATAAAAGAAAAAAGCCCGTACTTTCGTACGAGCTCTTGTCTTGAATATGGCGGTGAGGGGGGGATTCGAACCCCCGATACGTTGCCGTATACACACTTTCCAGGCGTGCTCCTTCAGCCACTCGGACACCTCACCATATTGTTTTGCTGCCTGACCGCTTGGGGGGCAACGGGGCGCTACTATAGGGAGTTGCGCTAAAACGGTCAAGCAGATTTTCAGCTTTAATGCGTGTTCGGTTAAGCCTTAATCAGCTTTGGTCACAGCACGGGCGCTTAACGCTGTGAATCGAGCGCTTCGCTGTTTTTCACCACTTCCTGCGCCTTACCGTAGCTCTCGATCAGCAGCTGGTACGCCGGGAAAATGTGCGTGTAGACTTCTGCCCACTCGGCCGCATCTTCACGGTTCCATGTCCGCTGGATCTCAGAGGCAACAGCCGCCGTATCCATTGGCACTACGCCCGCCTGTACCACACGGGCCAGGGTGATCTCCTGCGCCATTTTGCTGTAAGTACCGGACGCATCAATCACCGCAAAGACTTTATAGCCATCCGCCACTGCGCTAATCGACGGAAACGCCATGCAGACGCTGGTGATGGTACCGGCGATAATCAACGTCTTACGTCCGGTGGCTTTAACCGCGGCCACAAATTCCGGGTTATCCCAGGCGTTGATCTCCCCTTTACGTGCCACATACTGTGCATGCGGCGCGTTGGCATGAATTTCCGGGATGAGCGGACCGTTCGGGCCCTGCGGGACGGAAGCGGTGGTGATCACCGGGATGTTCGCAAGCGTCGCGATTTTCGCCAGAGCCGCCGCACGGGCACGCAGCTCTGGCATCGGCATATCGCCAGACGGTCTGGAACAGGCCACTCTGGTGGTCGATAAGCAACATCACCGCATCGTTCACATCAATGATCGGACGTGCTCCATTAAAGTTGGCAGGTGTAGACATGTTCATCTCCTTTATTACGGTTAGATCTGGCCGAAACGGCCGGAGTTGAAATCACGAATGGCTTCATTGATTTCGGTTTTACTGTTCATCACGAACGGGCCGTAGCCCACAATCGGTTCATTCAGCGGCGCACCGGCCATCAGCAGTACTTTGGCATCGCTGCTGGCTTCCAGGTGTAACCTGTCACCTTCCTGACTCATGACCACCAGCTGTGCTTCTCCCGCGTGAGCCGTACCGTTCACCGTGACATGGCCTTCCAGCACCACCAGCGCCGTGCTCCAGCCCTCTGGCTGACTCAGCGTGACGTGGCTGCCCTGGTTGAGGGCAATGTCCCACACGTTCAGCGGTGAGAAGGTATGCGCCGGTCCGCTAACATCGTCGTAGTGACCAGCGATAACCCGCAGCGAGCCGCTGTTGTCGGGCAGCGTCACCACCGGGATATCGGCTTTGGTAATGCTCTGATAGCCCGGCGTGGCCATTTTGTCTTTCGCCGGCAGGTTGACCCAAAGCTGCATCATCTTGAGCTCTCCGCCTTTGTGCGCGAACGCGCTGGAGTGGAACTCTTCATGCAGAATGCCTGCACCGGCTGTCATCCACTGCACGTCGCCCGGACCAATGACGCCGCCTCTGCCGGTGGAGTCGCGATGCTCCACTTCGCCGGAATAGACAATGGTGACCGTTTCAAAACCACGATGCGGATGCTCGCCCACCCCGCGTTTTGTGCCGTCCGCCGGGAAGGTATGTGGGCCTGCGTAGTCCAGCAGTAAGAACGGGCTCAGCGACTCGCCGTGTGTCTGATAAGAAAACATCGAACGCACCGGGAAACCATTGCCAACCCAGTGTTGACGGGGGGCGGTATAGACGCCTGTTACGTTTTTCATGATGAACTCCTGATGTTCTGTTGATGTAATTAGCTTATATTCTGAGTTAATGTTCCGGTAGAGAGTGAAAATGGCATTCACTGTTCTGAAAATAGAACGATGAGGATTTATGCAGGATCTCAATGACTTTGTGTGGTTTGTGAAAGTGGTCGACTACGGTGGTTTTGCAGCAGCAGGGCGGGCACTCGATCTGCCTAAGTCCAGACTGAGCCGCCGTATTGCGCAGCTTGAAGAGCGGCTCGGCGTGCGGTTAATTCAACGTACAACGCGACAATTTACGGTAACGGAGGTCGGGCAGACGTTCTATCAACACTGCAAAGCCATGATGGTTGAAGCGGAAGCGGCGGAAGAAGCCGTGGCCGCGCTGCAGGCGGAACCGCGCGGTATCGTCAGGCTCACCTGTCCTGTCACGTTGTTGCATGTGCATGTCGGCCCGATGCTGGCGCGGTTTATGGTGCGCTATCCCGGGATCAACCTTCAGCTGGAAGCAACGAACCGGCGGGTTGATCTGGTGGGGGAAGGTGTGGATGTGGCGATCCGCGTGCGTCCCCGTCCGTTTGATGACAGCGATCTGGTATTACGGGTGCTTGCCGACCGGGGACATTGCCTGGTCGCGGGCCCGGCCTTGATTGAACGCCTGGGAAAACCGTCGATGCCGTCAGAACTCAACGCCTGGCCCGGGTTGAGTATGGGCGAGGGTAAGCATATCCATAAATGGCAATTATGCGGCCCGGAAGGCGCGAAAGCAGAAATCCATTTTTCCCCGCGCCTGATTACCACCGACATGCTGGCGCTGCGTGAAGCGGCCATGGCGGGGATCGGTGTGGTGCAACTGCCGATATTGATGGTGAAAGATCAGCTGGCATCAGGAGAGCTGATTCGGGTGCTGGAGGCGTGGGAGCCAAAAAGAGAAGTGATTCATGCGGTTTATCCATCAAGACGCGGATTACTGCCGTCCGTCAGGGCGCTGGTGGATTTTCTTACAGAAGAGTATGCACGGATGGTTGAAGAGTAGTTTTTTGTAGGTCGGGTAAGCGCAGCGCCACCCGACATGAAGAGCGCAGGGGGCTCAAGGTTCTCATCCCCCTTTTCGGAGACTATAAAAGAAAAAAGCCCCTACTTTCGTACGAGCTCTTGCCTTGAATATGGCGGTGAGGGGGGGATTCGAACCCCCGATACGTTGCCGTATACACACTTTCCAGGCGTGCTCCTTCAGCCACTCGGACACCTCACCATATTGTCATCCCGTTGTTGTCGGGACGGGCGCTAATGTAAGGAAAAGCCGAACAGCCGTCAACACACTTTTTCAGTAAATTAGCGCATTTAGACAAACTTCAAACAACATGATTCTTAAATGTGCTGAAAGCGCCTTTTTTATCGGCAACGCGGTCCGGCGATAAATTTGTTATGCTGGCAATCCAGTTGAAAATGAAAATAAAACAGCGCAAAAAAGGCAGGAATGAGTATGGATATTATCTTCTATCACCCCACTTTTGATACGGCTTACTGGATTAAGGCACTTTCGGCAGCGTTACCGGGGGCGCGCGTGCGTGAATGGAAGCGCGGTGATAACGAACATGCAGACTACGCGCTGGTCTGGCATCCCCCGGTCGAGATGCTCCAGGGGCGCAAGCTGAAGGCCGTTTTTGCCCTCGGTGCCGGTGTGGATTCCATTCTGAGCAAACTGAAAGCGCACCCTGAAATGCTGCCGGAGGAGATCCCCCTGTTCCGCCTGGAAGATACCGGCATGGGCCAGCAAATGCAGGAATATGCCGTGAGTCAGGTGCTGCACTGGTTCCGGCGCTTTGACGATTATCAGGCCTTAAAACTGCAATCCCGTTGGGAGCCGCTGCCAGAATATCAACGTGAAGAGTTTACCATCGGTATCCTCGGGGCGGGCGTGCTCGGCTCAAAAGTGGCGGAAGCGCTGGCACCGTGGGGCTTCCCGCTGCGCTGCTGGAGCCGCAGCCGCAAGAACTATCCTGGCGTTGAGAGTTTTGCCGGAACAGATGAACTCCCGGCGTTTCTGAAGGGGACGCGCGTACTGATCAATCTGCTGCCGAATACGGCGGAAACGGTCGGCATTATTAATAGCGCGCTTCTGAATCAGCTGGTGGATCAGAGTTACGTGATGAATCTGGCGCGCGGGGTTCATCTGGTGGAAGCCGATCTCCTCAAGGCCCTTGAGGGTGGCAAGGTGAAAGGCGCGATGCTGGATGTGTACAGCCGCGAGCCGTTGCCGGCAGAGAGCCCGCTGTGGGCACATCCGCGCGTGGCGATGACCCCACACGTCGCCGCCGTGACGCGTCCGGCAGAGGCGGTGGCCTATATTACGCACACCATCAGTGAGATAGAGCAGGGCAACGCGGTGACCGGGCAGGTCGACAGAACGCGCGGCTACTGAGTGAAACCCGGCGTTAGCCGGGTTTTTGCTAATAATCGCAGCAGATAACTGCTATCCTTTGGAAAAACCGCAGAGGAGAGAGAGATGTATCCCGTTGACCTGCATATGCACACCGTCGCCAGCACCCACGCGTATAGCAACCTCCATGATTACATTGCACAAGCGAAGCTCAAGGGCATCAGGCTTTTTGCGATCACCGATCATGGCCCGGATATGGCGGATGCGCCGCACTACTGGCATTTTGTGAATATGCGGATCTGGCCACGCCTGGTGGACGGTATTGGGATACTGCGTGGCATTGAGGCGAACATTAAAAATACCGACGGTGAGATCGACTGCACCGGCCCGATGCTGACATCTCTTGACCTTATTCTCGCCGGTTTCCATGAACCTGTCTTTGCGCCTCAGGATAAAGAAACCAATACCGCAGCGATGATTGCCACCATTGCCAGCGGCAACGTGCATATTATTAGCCACCCCGGCAACCCGAAGTACCCAATCGATATTCAGGCTGTCGCGCAGGCGGCAGCGAAGCATCACGTGGCGCTGGAGATTAACAACTCCTCCTTCGTGCACTCGCGTAAGGGCAGTGAAGCGAACTGCCGCGAAGTGGCGGCCGCAGTGCGTGATGCCGGAGGCATGGTGGCGCTGGGTTCAGATTCCCATACTGCGTTCACACTGGGTGATTTCAGCGAGTGCCTGAAAGTGCTGAATGATGTTAACTTCCCGGAAGCGCAAATCCTGAACGTGACCCCTCGTCGCATGCTCGATTTCCTTGAGTCACGCGGAATGGAACCGATTGCCGAATTTGCCGATCTTTAATTGTGTAATGGAATAAAAAAATGAATGAGTTTTCCATCCTTTGCCGCGTGCTGGGTACGCTGTACTACCGCCAGCCTCAAGACCCGCTGCTGGTCCCGCTCTTTACATTAATTCGTGAAGGGAAACTGGCGCAGAACTGGCCGCTGGAACAGGATGATTTACTGGAGCGACTGCAGAAAAGCTGCGACATGCAGCAAATCTCCACAGATTACAACGCGCTGTTTGTGGGGGAAGAGTGCCGTGTTTCACCTTACCGCTCTGCCTGGCAGGAAGGGGCAACGGAAGCGGAAGTGCGCGCTTTTCTTTCAGAGCGCGGCATGCCGCTGACCGACACGCCTGCCGATCATATCGGTACGCTGCTGCTGGCCGCATCCTGGATTGAGGACCACGCCGGTGACGATGAGAACGAAGCCATCGAAACCTTGTTCGAAATGTACCTGCTGCCGTGGGTCGGGACATTCCTTGGGAAAGTTGAAGCGCATGCCACCTCGCCATTCTGGAGAACGCTGGCTCCCCTGACGCGTGACGCCATCGCTGCAATGTGGGATGAGCTGGAAGAAGAGAATGAAGAGTGATCACGGTCACATTAGTTCTGCAACGCAACGCATCATCTTGCATATAATGTGCTTCTGATCTCATTTCCATGGCGCGCTTCTGCTAAGATGCGCGCCATGAACATATTACTTTGTATCGCACTCACAACAGGTATCCTCTCCGGACTTTGGGGATGGGTGGCCGTCTCTCTCGGACTGCTCAGCTGGGCTGGATTTCTTGGCTGCACGGCCTACTTCGCCTGCCCGCAGGGCGGGATCAAAGGGCTTTTTATCTCTGGCTGCACGCTGATGAGCGGCGTTATCTGGGCGCTGGTTATCATGAAGGGCAGCGCGCTCGCTCCGCATCTGGAAATCCTCGGCTATATCATGACGGGCGTGGTCGCCTTTTTGATGTGCGTTCAGGCAAAGCATCTGTTGCTGTCGTTTGTACCCGGCACCTTTATGGGGGCGTGTGCCACCTTTGCGGGGCAGGGTGACTGGAAGCTGGTGGTCCCCTCGCTGGCGCTGGGGTTGCTGTTTGGCTATGCCATGAAGAACAGTGGTCTGTGGCTGGCGGCACGACGAGAAAAAGCGCAAAACGTGCCAGCGGTGAGTGAATAAAAAAAGGCGAGATAACTATCTCGCCTTTTTTATGCGCGTCCTGTCAGGATTCCGGAGGAACCGACATATCGCGGTATTTCACCAGTACCGGGTTTTGCACGTCTGCTTTGTTTTGCAGATCCCACAGCCCGCGGTCGATACCATCATTTATCAGGAAGATAACCCCGGTTTCAATGGCTGACATCAGGCACATCATCACCGGCTCGTTAGAGGTATAACCGATTTCACCCTCCAGCAGACGCTGATAGTCAATGAAGCGGAACACCCCGGCCTGCACTTCATAAGAGAGTATGGTTTTGCTGGTGGTTACCGAAGAGAGCACTTCCCCGGTACTGACGTTAACGACACGCAGGTTAACGGCAATTTGGTCGAGCTGATACTGGGTATCTGCACCGATACCAAAATAACGTGCGCCAGCACCGCCAGATTTCACGTTACTTTCGTAACCGATAATCGACCCTTCAATCATAACGTTCGCCGCAGCCAGAGATTGCAGCGGCATGCGGTTATTATCTGCAACGGTACCATTCTCCTGCGCCGCACGAATAATTTTTCGTTCATTTAACAGGTTTTGCAGCCCCTGACGTTCCAGTGGAATAAACCAGCGCGAATCTTTCAGCGCGGTCACCAGCATGGCGGTGGCGCTTTGCGGTACTGCCGTAGAGAAGTTACTTGCCGGGTAAGGTTTAAATTGCCCGGTTTCATCCTGAATGTTGTAGACGGAGACAAATATTTTACCTGTCGGGGCAGGCAAATGGGTTAAATCACGATAACTTTGAGCCCGAGGCATTAATGTCGGTTTTGCAGCTTCTTTAGGTGGAGCAGTTAAACAACCGCTCAATAAGCACACTGCAACAAGTATCAGGAAGCGCTGCATGATCGTTGTCCTTATTTTGGGGTTGTTCAAAAGTCAGTCGAGTTATTTTGTAAACCGGAAACCTGAATGGTTGAGGTTTTTCCGGTTTTACGATCGGTAACGTTCAACTGGAGCTGCCCGTCCCTGTTGGCGATATCGACAATGAAGTCATTGGTCACCATGCGGCCGGGTTTGCCGGTGTTGATATTGGTCAGCAAACCGCCCAAAATTTGCGACTGGATCGCCTGGGTGAAGTTGTCCAGTGCAGATGGCGTATCCACGCTAAAATCCTTGAAGCTGGGATCTTTATAAGAATTTTGCGCCTGGGCTTCATTCAACATGAACGCCCCATTATTCGGGTTACCACCAAAGTTGGGATTACGGAACTGGAATGTCATATTCCCGGCCCAGCTTAATGGGGTGATGAGCATTATCGAAACAACTGCATATGCAATACGCATGACAGCCTCCGGATATAGGTTCGCTAGAACTCGTCTTTTGCTAAATCTCTTGTGCTTAATAGCGCTTTGTCTATTTGCATGCGATTAATAGCGTCTTCTGATTGCGCCAGCGCCAAGGCTACGTTTTTATCGAAGTCTATTTTGGTGGGAAATAAAAATGTTTGATAAATAACGAACTGATTAGCCGTTATTGTTATCCAACTTCCCCATCGTGCACTGGGCCGCTCGTTGATTGTTATATTTCCAGGATACGTACTGTCCCATTTATCACTGAAGGCACGATAAAAATTGTGTCCGACAGAAGAGACGGTATGGTCCGTTAACAATCCGGGAACTTCGACCTCGACGGCCTTCAGGTTCCCGGCAGCGAGCAGAAAGCCCGCTGCGGCAATCCAACTCATGGTGCGTTTCATGTGATTAACGCCTGAGGTTATCGTTTGCCCATGAAACCGCCTGAGTTCGGTTTTTAACAGCTATCTTCTTGAAAAGATTATAAAGGTGCGTCTTTACCGTATTTTCGCTGATAAATAACGAACGGGCGATTTCAATATTTGAAGCACCAATGCGCAATTTGTTCAGGATCTCTTTCTCGCGGTGCGTTAGCAGTGCTGACTCTGAACTGTTGTAGCGGTAATTTCCGGAGTGCGTGATAAGGTAGCTGGCCAGCTTTTGCGAAAAATAACACTCTCCTCGCAAGATACCTTGCAGGCCTTCTACCACCCGATTCTCTTCTTCAGTGACGTAGAACACGCCATTGATATGCGGCCAACTTTCAATGTCCCGGAAAGGATACTCGTCAGGCGTATTCAATAATAACACGCGGATGTTATTGTTTTTCCTGCTCAAAGTATCTTGCCAGTAATGGATGAGCTTTTTATCCGCTTCCATCATATCGAAAAGAATAATGCAGCCAGGTGCAATATCATCGAAAGAACGTTGAATATTATGCAATTTCCCGTTCAGTGATAAAGATTGCTTTAAATGTTGTAATAAAGCGGTCGCCTGCAAAGAAGGTTTTGTGATCAACAGTAATGTATGACCATGTAAACTATGGACTTCATTATACATGATGAAACCCCACTTTTTTATGACACCTGGCAGTTGTCCTCCTGCGAAAAGAGGACACCAGAAGTACTGACAGATGTTGCGCTGCTGTGTGTAGAATCAAACCATAACCTCCACAAGGGAGGGAAATATAAAACGAATTTCGTACATCTAATTTCAATCTAGCTTTTACGAAGTTTAAAGCAAGTGTTAAACGTGTAACAAGATGTAAAAATCAATATTAATTTGTGAAATTACACCTTCTTAAACGCCTTTAATTGATGAGAAAGTTGTACAGATAAATAACGCTGCATAGATTTTAAATATCATACAAATATTTATATGTGACTGATTTTAATGTTTTTATGCTATTCTTTTTCAGAAATTTTAAAGTATGAGTTTCAAAAAAAATCTAAGCTACGGAATGAATGCCGCTTCGCCTTAAGAAATCGCGTCTTGTGTCACACGTTAACGTTAATGTCATCCTGTCGTTACGTTTAACCCTTCCTCTCTCGCGTCGGAACAGCCGCTGCGATGTTTCACCCATTTGCGATGGATAAGGCTTTATAAAAATTAAATGGCTTCGCTTATCACTATTTTTGTTCAGGAATTAATACTTTGAGGTGACCTGTAAAATAAAAATAAGCCGCGCGGGTGAGATATTTAACGTGTTTCGGCAGACATACTCTTCACCGTAACGACGCGTTAACAAAATATGCGTTGTTCTAACCTGAAGTCTTTTAAAACAGCCAGGTCCAGGGTGGCAACATGAAAAACACATCGTTATTTATGATGTTTACATTACTGGGAGCGCCTGGGGTTGTCACCGCGGCGAATTCAGATTTGGCTACCTCTGAATATAACTTTGCGGTAAATGAATTAAGCCGTACATCATTAAATCAGGCAGCCATTGTTGGTCAACAGGGTGTACTTAATGACGCTCAAGTGCGC
The DNA here is from genome assembly GCF_013391025.1 of Enterobacter sp. SECR19-1250. Lineage (NCBI taxonomy): Bacteria > Pseudomonadati > Pseudomonadota > Gammaproteobacteria > Enterobacterales > Enterobacteriaceae > Enterobacter > Enterobacter sp. SECR19-1250. The sequence continues at coordinate 14,410 of NZ_JACASJ010000062.1, forward strand.
CAGGACGGTTCAAAATTATTGTCCATCGTTTCCCAGGATGGGTCAGGTAACAGGGCGCGGGTTGATCAATCAGGGACTTATAATATTGCGTATATTGCTCAGAGCGGCTTTGCGAATGATGCAGATATTACGCAGGATGGATTTGGTAATAGTGCGAAAATTATCCAGAAAGGGTCGGGTAATAGGGCAAGCATCACGCAGTACGGTACACAGAAAAACGCAGTTGTAGTGCAAAAACAGTCGCAAATGGCAATTCGCGTTATTCAACGTTAGTTATTCGCGGCGACTTTAATCAATCCGATGGGGGTTTTACCATGAAATTTATCAAAGTGGCAGCTCTTGCAGCAATCGTCGTTTCTGGTAGTGCTATGGCCGGTCTCATTGATCAAGGTGGCTGGGGCCATGGACACGGTCATGGCCATGGTCAAGGCGGTAATGGCCCAAATTCAACCCTGAATATTTACCAGAACGGTGGCGGTAACTCAGCTGTCGCCTTGCAGACCAATGCCAGAGATTCAACGCTGTCTATTAGCCAGAGCGGTGGCGGTAATGGCGCAGATGTTGGACAAGGTTCTGACGACAGCACCATCTCTCTGACTCAGAATGGTTTTGCCAACAGCGCAACGCTTGATCAATGGAACAGTCACGACTCCACAATGAATGTGAGCCAGTACGGTGGATTTAACGGCGCAATGGTTGATCAGACTGCGTCTAATTCTACGGTCAATGTTACCCAGATTGGTTTTGGTAACCACGCTGCAGCTTATCAGTATTAATACTGAAATCTGTGCTACAAAAAAACAGGGCCTCAGCCCTGTTTTTTTTCGGGAGTGCATCATGAATACCTTAATTCTCCTTGCCGCGCTTTCCAGTCAAATAACGTTTAACACATCGCAGCAGGGCGATATGACCACCATTATTCCCCAGGTTACGCTGACAACGCCGTGTGATTGTCTGGTACAAATCGTGGCTGAACGGGAAGGGCAGAGTGGTCAAAGTACATCACGCCAGCAAAACAGGCTTTTTATCCCCGCTAATCAGACGATCGATTTAATGCGGCTGAGTTTAAATATTGGTACGGGGGATACGGTGAACATTATTGTCACCGTCTCTGATGGTAAATCGCTTCATTTATCACAGCAGTGGTCACCGCCGGAGAAGAGGCTTTAATCATTCATAAAATCAATGATTTGCCAATGTGGCATGCCTTCACCGTTGAGCTATGCTGATAACAGGAACTGAGCAACTAAGTTCCGGAACGTGAAACTACGTTTGCTTTAATGGAGCGCTTTTACCCCTCAAGGACGATTTTCATTGAGGAGTACATACACGTGACCAAATATATCGCTCAACTCGCTTCTGGTTTTAGTCTGCTCGTTTCTCTTTTTGTAACCCCGGTTTTTGCGGCGACGGTTGTTGAGGGTGGGGTCATTCATTTTCGCGGCGCGATTGTCGCCGACCCCTGTGAAGTGACTGCACAAACGCGGCAGTTTGCGTTGTCATGCCCGGAAAATAACCGGATTCATACGCGCATAGTCAGTTATGAAGATGCACTTAATGGCCATGTGACCGATACCAGCCTTGCCACCCTCAGCATGAAGTACCTCAATCCTGAAAAAACGCTCGCGGTGGTACAAATTCAGTACCGCTGATGTGTGCTCTTCCGCTTTACGGCGGAAGAGGTTTTTCCCGATAGTTTTTTCTCTCGGGTACCTCTGCGATACACTTAAGAAAATGGCGGGAAGCAGAGGGTATTTATGAAACCGCAAATTGACGTTATTCATGGCGATATCACGACGATGCACGTTGATGTGATCGTCAATGCAGCCAATCCGTCACTGATGGGCGGCGGTGGCGTGGATGGCGCTATCCACCGGGCTGCCGGACCGCAACTGCTGGAAGCCTGCAAGACTGTGCGTCAGCAACAGGGGGAGTGCCCACCGGGTCATGCCGTTATTACGCTTGCGGGCGATCTTCCCGCGAAAGCGGTGATTCATGCCGTGGGGCCAATATGGCATGGCGGCGATCGGCATGAGGCGAGTATCCTCGAAGAGGCCTACCGAAACTGCCTGCGTCTGGCCGCTGATAATGGCTATAAAACCATGGCGTTTCCGGCCATCAGCACCGGAGTCTATGGCTATCCGAAAGCTGCCGCAGCGACGATTGCGGTAGACACCGTGTATCGTTACCTGTCGCTTAAACCGATGCCCGAAAAAGTGACATTTGTCTGTTTCGATGAGGAGACACTGCATCTTTATCAGCGGCTGTTGACCCAGCGCGGACAGGAATTAGAGACCTGAAACACACGCGGCGCACTGAGTGCGCCGCGTTTTTTTATGATGCTCTTACCTGCGGTTTCCCGGAGAAAAGGAAACGCAGAAGCGGTATCCGCAGATGGATTTCGTAAAGCACGATGGCGATTCCAATCACAAAAACCAGCCCGGTAAAGAAGCCCAGCGTGTTAGAGGCGATATGCGGTGTGATATAGGCCCCGAAGAACAACGTCAGGGGGTGGTGCACCAGATAGATAAACAGCGAAGCATTGACGAAATAGGTGACGCGGCTGGACTTAAAATTAAGCAGCCGGTGGCCCAGCGCAAAGACCACATTCACCATCCACAGGCCCAGCAGCATGGTAATGACGCTCTCGGTTTCATACATCCACGCATCGCCGCTGCCGTAGCGCTGATTTAACAGATAGGCCGCAAACGCGATGGCGGCACCAAAAGCACACCACGGTGAGGGCGTCGTAAACAGCGACTTAAGCTTCGGATAAATAAAGGCCAGCGCCCCGATTAAAAAGAAGGGGATGTAGAACAGCGACTGCATCACCACAAAATTGAATAATCCGTCGCTCAGAATCGGCGGATAGACAATAAACAGCGTCCGTCGCACTGCCGCATAGGCGATGCCAAGCAGCAAAAAGAGCAGCGACAGTTTTCCCAGGGTGATACTGGCGAAAAAGGCGTTAGCTTTGTCGCTTAAATGGCGGCGAAAGCGGCTAAAAATCAACACGCTGACCGTGGTAAGGACCACCAGCACCAGCAGGAACCAGAGGTGGGACACCAGCTCCCAAACCAGGGTGTTGTATTTTTCGTATAGCGACAGATTAGGCCAGTTCTCCGCCTTACCCTTTACGTACTGCAACATGATGAACTGCGGCAGCGTCAGCAGAGGAATGGCGGTGAGCATCGGAATGCCGACGCGCTCCACGCGCACTTTCCACCAGCGCTTGATGGGGTAGCGCAGAAACAGCATATAAGAGAAATAACCTGAAATGACAAAAAACACCTGCATGCGGAAGGCGTGAATAAAGTCATTAAACAGCGTCAGCCACCAGGAGGGCATTTGACTATTAACATGCCAGGTGTGGCTGGAGTAAATCAGTGAAATGTGGAAGGGGATCCCTAATAGCATCAGCCATGCCCGGATCGAGTCGAGGAAGTATTCACGTTCTACAGGTGTTGTGCTCATATAACTTTGTGCATTCTCAGACTTTTCGCCTTATCCCTAAGACTCATAATGGTTACATTCGAAGCCAACCCTACACCAAGACCGACACCCTGTCTCCAGGATAAGCACGCAAAGTGAAAAGCGGGTTCTTTCATTTGCTTAATCCCTGAGCCAGCGAGCTGAACAAAGCGGTGATAATGTTGTCGGATTGCCTGAGTTTCCATTAAAATGGATCGGATCGATATAAGCACACAAAGGGGGAAGTGCTTACTTATTATGAAACATAAACCACAGATGATGAAAATGCGTTGGTTGGGTGCTGCAGTGGTGTTATCCCTGTATACCTCATCGGCGCTGGCCTTTAACATCGACGATGTCGCAAAACAGGCAAAATCGATGGCAGGCAAGAGCTACGAAGCGCCGAAAAGTAACTTGCCCTCCGTTTTCCGCGACATGAAATATGCGGACTATCAGCAGATCCAGTTCAATCACGATAAAGCGTACTGGAACAATATTAAGACCCCGTTCAAGCTTGAGTTTTATCATCAGGGTATGTACTTCGACACCCCTGTTGCCATCAATGAAGTGACGGCAACGGCGGTACGTAAAATCAAATACAGCCCGGATTACTTCAATTTTGGCGATGTGCAGCACGACAAAGATACGGTTAAAGATCTGGGCTTTGCAGGCTTCAAGGTGCTTTACCCGATCAACAGCAAAGATAAAAACGACGAAATCGTCAGCATGCTCGGCGCCAGCTACTTCCGCGTTATTGGCGCGGGACAGGTGTACGGGCTTTCTGCGCGCGGCCTGGCTATTGATACCGCGCTGCCATCAGGTGAAGAATTCCCACGTTTCCGCGAGTTCTGGATCGAACGTCCAAAACCAACGGATAAACGTCTGACTATCTACGCACTGCTGGATTCCCCGCGTGCAACGGGCGCGTACCGCTTTGTGATCATGCCAGGACGTGACACGGTGGTTGACGTGCAGTCTAAAGTCTACCTGCGCGACAAAGTGGGTAAACTGGGCGTTGCGCCGCTGACCAGTATGTTCCTGTTTGGGCCGAACCAGCCGTCACCGGCGACCAACTTCCGTCCTGAACTGCACGATTCCAACGGCCTGTCTATTCATGCCGGTAACGGTGAGTGGATCTGGCGTCCGCTGAACAACCCGAAACATCTGGCTGTCAGCAGCTTTGCGATGGAAAACCCGCAAGGTTTCGGCCTTCTGCAGCGTGGCCGTCAGTTCTCTCGCTTTGAAGATCTGGATGACCGCTACGACCTGCGTCCAAGCGCGTGGGTGACCCCGAAAGGTGACTGGGGCAAAGGGAAGGTTGAACTGGTTGAAATCCCAACCAATGATGAAACCAACGATAACATCGTCGCTTACTGGACGCCGGATCAGCTGCCGGAAGCCGGGAAAGAGATGAACTTCAAATACACGATCACCTTTAGCCGCGACGAAGACAAACTGCATGCGCCGGATAACGCGTATGTCATGCAGACTCGCCGTTCAACGGGTGACGTGAAACAGTCTAACCTTATCCGTCAGCCTGACGGTACCGTCGCTTTCGTGGTGGACTTCACCGGCCAGGACATGAAAAAACTGGCGCCAGATACTGCCGTGACCGCCCAGGCCAGCATCGGTGATAACGGTGAGATCGTTGAGAACACCGTACGTTACAACCCGGTAACGAAAGGGTGGCGTCTGACCCTGCGCGTGAAAGTGAAAGATCCGAAACAGACCACTGAAATGCGCGCTGCGCTGGTCAGTAACGATCAGCCGCTGAGTGAAACCTGGAGCTATCAGCTACCTGCCAATGAATAATACATCTGAATATATTGATGCCATGCCGCTGACGGATATCGAAAAAGCGGCACTGCCTGAGAGCGACATCCGCGCGGTACATGCCGCGCTGGATGGGGAACATCGTCAGTTTTCACGTGATGACGATTCTCCGCTGGGGTCAGTGAAGGCACGTCTGGAGCAGGCATGGCCGGACTCGCTGGCAGAAGGGCAGTTGATTAAAGACGACGAAGGACGCGATCAGCTTCAGGCGATGCCGAAAGCAACGCGTTCTTCCATGTTCCCCGACCCCTGGCGTACCAACCCGGTTGGCCGCTTCTGGGATCGCCTGCGCGGGCGTGACGTGACGCCACGCTATCTGTCGCGTCTGACAAAAGAAGAGCAGGCCTCCGAACAGAAATGGCGTACCGTGGGGACGATCCGTCGCTACATTCTTCTGCTGCTGACGCTGGCGCAGACGGTTGTCGCAACCTGGTACATGAAGACGATTCTGCCTTACCAGGGCTGGGCGCTGATCAACCCGGCAGACATGATGGGCCAGGATATCTGGGTCTCCTTCATGCAACTGCTGCCGTATATCCTGCAAAGTGGCATTCTTCTGCTGTTCGCCGTTCTCTTCTGCTGGGTTTCGGCCGGTTTCTGGACCGCGCTGATGGGCTTCCTGCAGCTGCTGATGGGACGAGACAAATACAGCATTTCGGCGTCTACGGTCGGGGATGAACCCCTGAATCCTGAGCACCGTACGGCGCTGATTATGCCTATCTGTAACGAAGACGTTGACCGCGTATTCGCGGGGCTGCGCGCAACCTGGGAGTCCGTTAAGGCGACCGGTAACGCCGCCCATTTCGACGTCTATATCCTGAGCGACAGCTACAATCCGGACATCTGCGTTGCCGAGCAAAAGGCCTGGATGGAGCTGATTGCCGAAGTGCAGGGTGAAGGGCAGATTTTCTACCGTCGCCGCCGCCGCCGCGTGAAGCGTAAGAGCGGGAACATCGATGACTTCTGCCGTCGCTGGGGTAACCAGTACAGCTACATGGTGGTGCTGGACGCCGACTCGGTGATGAGCGGTGATTGTCTGAGCGGTCTGGTGCGTCTGATGGAAGCTAACCCGAACGCGGGTATCATCCAGTCTTCGCCAAAAGCGTCCGGCATGGACACGCTTTACGCGCGTTGCCAGCAGTTTGCCACCCGTGTTTACGGGCCGCTGTTTACTGCCGGTCTGCACTTCTGGCAGTTGGGTGAGTCCCACTACTGGGGTCACAACGCCATTATCCGCGTGAAGCCGTTTATTGAGCACTGTGCGCTGGCACCGCTGCCGGGCGAAGGTTCGTTTGCCGGCTCGATTCTGTCGCACGACTTCGTGGAAGCGGCGCTGATGCGTCGTGCAGGGTGGGGCGTCTGGATTGCCTACGATCTGCCTGGATCCTATGAAGAACTACCGCCGAACCTGCTGGATGAACTTAAGCGTGACCGCCGCTGGTGTCACGGGAACCTGATGAACTTCCGTCTGTTCCTCGTGAAAGGGATGCACCCGGTTCACCGTGCGGTGTTCCTGACCGGCGTGATGTCTTATCTCTCCGCGCCGCTGTGGTTTATGTTCCTGGCGCTCTCCACTGCTCTGCAGGTGGTGCATGCGCTGACTGAGCCGCAGTACTTCCTGCAGCCGCGTCAGCTGTTCCCGGTGTGGCCACAGTGGCGTCCGGAGCTGGCGATAGCGCTGTTTGCCTCCACCATGGTGCTGCTGTTCCTGCCGAAGCTGCTCAGTATCATTCTGATCTGGTGCAAAGGCTCGAAGGAGTATGGCGGTTTCTGGCGGGTAACGGTTTCACTGCTACTGGAAGTGCTGTTCTCCGTGCTGCTGGCACCGGTGCGTATGCTGTTCCATACCGTGTTTGTGGTCAGCGCGTTCCTGGGCTGGGAAGTGGTCTGGAACTCACCGCAGCGTGATGATGATTCCACGCCGTGGGGTGAAGCCTTTATGCGTCACGGCTCGCAGCTGCTGCTGGGGCTGGTGTGGGCTGCTGGGATGGCATGGCTGGATCTGCGCTTCCTGTTCTGGCTGGCGCCGATTGTCTTCTCGCTGATCCTGTCGCCGTTTGTGTCGGTCATTTCAAGCCGCTCAACGGTTGGCCTGCGTACCAAACGCTGGAAGCTGTTCCTGATCCCGGAAGAGTATTCGCCGCCGAAGGTGCTGGTGGATACTGACACCTATCTGGAGCAGAACCGCCGTCGTACGCTGGATGATGGCTTTATGCACGCGGTGTTTAACCCGTCGTTTAACGCCCTGGCAACGGCAATGGCTACCGCGCGTCACCGTGCCAGTAAGGTGCTGGAGATTGCCCGCGATCGTCACGTTGAACAGGCGCTGAACGAGACGCCAGAGAAACTTAACCGCGACCGCCGTCTGGTGCTGTTAAGCGATCCGGTGACTATGTCGCGTCTGCACTACCGTGTGTGGTCTTCCCCGGAGCGCTACTCCTCGTGGGTGAACTACTACAACGATCTGAAGCTTAACCCGCTGGCGCTGAAGGCGAAGTAAGTGGCTACGTAGGGCGGGTAAGCAATGTGCCACCCGCCAGATAAAATACCGGCTTAAACGCCGGTATTTTTTTAGAGGTAACGGATGAAAATAATCATCGTCGTCATGATGGCATGTCTGCTGAGCGGCTGCGGCAGCATCATCAGTCGCACCATTCCGGGGCAGGGCCACGGGAATCAGTACTATCCGGGCGTGAAATGGGATGTCCGGGATTCCGCATGGCGCTACCTGACGGTGCTCGATCTGCCGTTCTCGCTGATTTTCGATACGCTGTTGTTGCCCATCGATGCCAGCCACGGCCCCTATGAGTAGCGGGAATTAACGCTCGTCCCATTCGTCAGCTGCGGTTTGACCTTCTTCCGTATCCAGCGGTGGCTCGAGCTGAAATTCACCCTCATCCCACTCGTGCAGGGTGTTCTCTTCCAGCCACTCCTGACGCAACTCAATTTCGTCATAGTCACCATCAAAGACGGCCTGAGCGCCTTCACCGCTCAGGATCGGCAAACATTCGCCTTCTTCACCTTCGTCAGCAAAGAATTCGGCCTGCCACATAATATCTCCGTCCTGAAGGACATACTTTTGGATATTGAGTTGTTGCACGTCCGCATCTTCTTCATCAACGCCGGGGTTATCGGCGAGGAACTCTTCACGAGCGGCATCAATAGCTTCTTCCAGCGTGGCGTACATGGTCATTGGTGTCTCCCTGTTTTCCAGAAGGTTTCAGGGAAAGAATAGCTGAATATCTGATTCTGCAAGTATGAATGCGAAAATAAGCCGTCACGTATTTGTCTTATTCCGCCACCGGCCGTAATGTCCGGGATAAACTGAACCACGAGTAAACCGCATTAAACAGTACTACGCCCGCCGTGACGATAAACACGGCGCGAAAACCGAAGCTGGCGGAGATCCCGGCCCCCACCAGCGGGCCGGTAACGTTGCCGATGTCGCGAAATGACTGGTTGTAGCTGAAGATACGCCCGGCGATCTGGTTCGTAGAGTTGTAAACCAGCAGGGTCTGAACGGCGGGCAGTAACGCCCCGTCGGCGGCACCCAGCAAAAAGCGCAGAACGCCCAGCTGCCAGGGTGATTGCACCATCGACATGGGAATGAGCAGCAGCACGGAGATCACCAGCGCACAAATCAGGATCTTTTCCGGGCCGACGCGGTCTCCCAGTTTCCCTAACCTCGGGGCGCTAAGCAGCGCCGCCACGCCGGGTACGGAGGCAATCAGCCCGCTGATAAACGCAATGTTGCTCACGTTACCTGCCAGATCGCGAACGTACAGCGTCAGAATAGGGGCAATCGAACCGGTCGCGACCTGAATAATCAGGGTCGTCACGAACAGGCTCAGTACCAGTCTGGGGTTTTTGAGTGAAGCCAGCACATCCCGCGCGTGGAGCATCTCTTTTTTGGCGACGGGGGTGAAGTTTTCACGAATGCAGATCAGCGTAACGATAAAGCAGAGGAACAACACGCTGGCAGTAATGAAAAATACCGGGCGCAGGCCATAGCTGTCCGCCAGCAAGCCGCCCGCCAGAGGCCCCAGCAAGGCGCCGCTGACGCCTCCGGTTGAGAGCGTCCCGAGCGCCCAGCCGCTTTTATGACGCGGGATCTGGGTGGCGATCAGCGCATTCGCGTTGGGAATAAATCCTCCCAGCAGGCCAAGTAGCGCGCGCAAAATCAGAAACTGCCAGACGTTCTGCGCCACACCCATTAACGCCATGATGATGGCCATTCCCAGCGCCGAGCGCAGCAGCATGATTTTACGCCCTTTACGGTCGGCAAGGCCGCCCCAGAACGGCGAAGCAATGGCGGAGAAGAGGAAAGTGATGCTGAACACCAGACCAGACCACATATTGAGCGCACTGTGGCCCGTCACGCCCAGTTGTTCAACGTACAGGGGCAGAAAGGGCATCACGAGGCTAAACGCCGCGCCGGTAAGAAAACAGCCAAGCCAGGCAACCGTAAGGTTACGTTTCCAGTTTATGGGGGCATCTGAGGGTGACATAACAATCCGCATAATGAGGTGCAGCGCACCGTAAGGCATGAAGTAATAAGCCTGCTAATTATGCGCCTGGGTTATGATTGCCGCAATGAGGGAGAGCTTTTAAAGCTAAAACAGGGAGCGGCCCAAAGGGCCGCAGGGGAAATTAATAGCGGGACGGCGTGCCTTCTGGCCGCGTTTTAAAGCGGCGGTGCAGCCACATGTACTGCTCCGGTGCGAGCATAATGCATTTCTCGACAATGCCGTTCATCCAGCGTGCGGTGGTTTCAGCATCATCCAGTGGAGGTGCCAGTTCGGGCTCCAGCATAATCAATTCGTAACCCGAACCATCCGGTTTGCGGCGCGGAACAAAAGGGACGATGGCGGCTTTGGACATGCGTGCCAGCATCCAGGTGCCCGTGGTGGTGGCCGCCTCTTCAACGGCAAAGAACGGAACAAATACGCTGGATTGCGGGCCGTAGTCGTGATCGGGGGCATACCAGACCACTTCACCTGATTTGAGGGCGCGGATCATACCCTTCAGATCCTTACGGTCGATCATGCTTTTGTTGGACCGCATACGGCCATTGGTCTGGATCAGATCAATAACCGGGTTGTCGTTTGGACGATAAACCCCAATGCCGGGCGCCTGCATACCGAACATACGGGCGCCGATTTCCAGGGTCAGAAAGTGTACGCCAATCAGCAGCACGCCCGTCTGATTCGCCTGCAGCGAATGTACCGGCTCCATCCCCGTACCGGCAACGACGCTCCAGCGTGCCATGCGTTTGTCCGGCCAGAACCACGCCATTCCTGTTTCCATCAGCCCCATGCCGACAGACTCAAAATTCCTGGTCACCATGTCATGACGTTCAGCCTCGCTCATGTCCGGAAAGCACAGTTCAAGGTTGCGGTAGGCAATTCTGGCGCGACGCTTCATAAACATTTGCGCAAGACGACCCAGGTTTTTGCCCAGACGGAAAATAACCGGGTAGGGGAGTTGGACCAGAAGCCATAAAAAGCCAATGCCAAGCCAGGTCAACCAATAGCGAGGATGCAAAAGGGTGACGGTAAATTTCGGTAATTGGGTCATGTCGGTCCTGTTTTCTAACGTCCTGAAGGTCTTAGTGTCTCATTTTTTACTACATAGCCAAAATGTCTGATGTCGAAACGCGCGCTAATGCAGCAAATGTTATGACGCATAGTTCAGGCTGACAGAAATGTAGCGTAAATTGTGTGGATGTAAATTGTTATTGTTTGCTATATGATGCCGACCGATTTTCCTTTCTCAATAACGATTGCAGGACTTGTACACCATGCCAGTGTTACACAACCGCGTATCGAATGAGATGTTGAAAGCGCGTATGTTGGCTGAAACCGAACCGCGCACGACCATCTCATTCTATAAATACTTCACGATCAACGATCCGCAAGCGACCCGCGATGAGCTCTATAAAGCCTTCACCGCGCTGAACGTCTTTGGGCGCGTCTATCTGGCGCGTGAAGGTATCAACGCCCAGATCAGCATCCCGGAAAGCAACGTGAGCGCCTTCCGCGATTTTCTTTACGGCTTCGATCCGGCGCTGAACGGCTTACGCCTGAACATCGCCCTGGACGATGACGGTAAATCATTCTGGGTGCTGCGTATGAAAGTGCGTGAGCGCATCGTGGCAGACGGCATTGACGACCCGGCCTTCAACCCGGCCGACGTGGGGGAATACCTGAAGGCGGCAGAAGTCAATGCGATGCTTGATGACCCGGACGCGGTATTCATCGATATGCGTAACCACTACGAATATGAAGTGGGTCATTTCGAGAACGCAATGGAAATCCCGGCCGACACCTTCCGCGAGCAGCTGCCGAAAGCGGTTGAGATGATGCAGGAACATAAAGATAAGAAAATCGTTATGTACTGCACCGGTGGTATTCGCTGCGAAAAAGCCAGCGCGTGGATGAAACATAACGGATTTAATAAGGTCTGGCATATCGAAGGCGGTATCATCGAGTATGCCCGCCGTGCCCGTGAGCAGGGGTTACCGGTGCGTTTTATCGGTAAAAACTTTGTCTTTGACGAGCGAATGGGTGAGCGTATTTCAGAAGACGTGATTGCCCATTGCCACCAGTGCGGCGCACCGTGCGATACCCACACCAACTGCAAAAATGACGGTTGTCATCTGCTGTTTATTCAGTGCCCGGCGTGCGCAGAGAAATTTAACGGCTGCTGTAGCGAACTGTGCAGTGAAGAGAGCATGCTGCCGGAAGAGGAGCAGCGCCGCCGTCGTGCGGGACGTGAAAACGGCAATAAGATTTTTAATAAATCCCGTGGCCGCCTGAATACCAAACTGGGTATTCCTGACCCGGAATGATAATGACGCCCGGCAATGTCAAACCCTGCCGGGCGTGTTTATTATGCCTTCTGCTGAACACCTTCAACGGAAATAATCAGTTCTACGTCCTGAGACGCCGGACCCAAATCCGTGGTGATATTAAAATCTTTCAGATGAATTTTCCCTGCGGCTTCAAAACCTGCGCGTTTGCCACCCCACGGATCGTCACCCTGGCCGAGTAATTTGGCTTCCAGGGTCACCGGTTTCGTGACGCCATTGAGCGTCAGATTACCGGTAATATTCAGCTTCTCACCTTCTTTCTTCACCTCGGTCGACGTAAAGGTCGCCTGTGGGAATTTTGATACATTCAGGAATTCCGCACTACGCAAATGTTTATCGCGCTCTGCATGGTTGGTGTCGACGCTATTCGTATTAATGGTCACATTGACCTTATCGGCGGCAGGATTTTTATCGTCAAAGGTGAATGTGCCGTCAAAATCTTTAAAGGTACCGTACAGCCAGCTATAACCGAGGTGCTGAATACGGAAATTGACGAAAGCATGCTGGCCTTCTTTATCAATTTTATAATCAGCCGCCACGGCAGAACCGGTGGTGAATAACAGAGAACCTAATGCGATACCCAGCAGGTGTTTTTTCATTTTATGCTCCAGAGTCAACTGACGAACGGCCAAGCATGCGCTTTAACGTATCGTCTTTATCGATGAAATGGTGTTTAAGGGCGGCAAGCCCGTGCAGGACAGACAGGATCACCACGCTCCACGCGAGCCAGAGATGCACCACGCCTGCGGTGTCGGCCTGAACCCCTGCGTCAGAGAGCGTGGCCGGAACCTCAAACAGGCCAAAGACGTTAATCGGCTTGCCGTCTGCAGTGGAAATGAGATAGCCGCTAATCAGAATGGCGAACAGCAGGATATAGAGTGTAACGTGCGCGGCAACCGCGCTGACACGCGTTAATTTACTGTGGGTTTTGGGCGCGGCGGGCGGCGGGGAAATGTGACGCCAGATCACGCGAATAACCAACGTCATCATCAGCAGGATGCCGATGCTTTTATGCAGTTCTGGTGCCTGGTGATACCAGCCGTCATAATAACTGAGTGTCACCATCCACAGACCCAGTCCGAACATTGCATAAACGGTAAGAGCAACTATCCAGTGTAAACACATGGATATTATTCCGTAGCGCTGAGAGGAGTTACGCAATTGCATCAGAATGACCATTCGAAGAAAAACAGAATAGTAAAAATGAACGGGAATAAATGATATTGCAACTGAAATAATTGAATATAGATTTTTATTTTATTTATTCCAGCGGTTTTGAAAATGATCCGCAAATGTAATTCAATCGCTTCGTGCAAGGCGGAATAAGCAGCAAGCAAAAGATTAAGCTAACCTAAAGTAATGTCAGTAATTGTCAGCTTCACTTTTCAGTAAAATACAATGTAAATAATATCGATGAGTGCCAGCAGCACCCATAATAAAATATAGAGCATAAAATGCTCACGAATGTTATTGATAAGAAAGCCAACGATCCTGCGCATAATGTCCCGTTTTCTGTCTGGAAAACGGGTTCCGGACGTCCGAAACCCGCGGCGGATTATCTGCTAAAACGCGAAAGTGAGAAGGGGGTGAGATCAAACTGCGGTGCGATCCCCTGGGCAAACTGCGCAGCGATTTCGCCCAGCACGGAGGCGAACTTGAAGCCATGACCACTGAGGCCAGTGATAAGCAGCGTGTTGTCATGCCCCGGCAGGGTGTCAATGATGAAGTCTTCGTCCGGCGTGTTGTCGTAGGTGCAGGCAGCACCATACAGTAAACCGCCTACGCCCGGCAGGATATTGCGCAGGAAGGTAAACGCTTCGGAGCCATCCTGTGGGTATGCACCGAACGGTTTACGCTCTTCAGGGGAGGAGATCGCCTGCCCGCCATTGTGTTTTCCGATTTTGAGCGCGTCTTTCTCAGACGGGAAGCCGTAAAACTGATCGCCGTTCGGTAACTCCCCGGTAAATGCCGGGAATTTATTCTGTGCACTGTAACGGCCATCCGACTGGAACCAGGAGAAGACCTTGCGCACCGGCTGAACAGGCAGATCGGGCAGCAGACGGGTGACCCAGGTGCCTGCGCTAATCAGCAGACGGGACGCTGAATATTCTCCGTCCGCAGTGGTGACCGTAACGCCGTCAGCGTGATGAGTGAGGGATTCCACCGGACAGTTGAAGAGCTGAGCGCAGCCCGCTTTTTCCGCAAGATCGATCCAGGTTTTGATGGCCGTTTCACTGTGTAAGACCCCGGAGTTGGCTTCAAACAGGCCGATATAATCGTCCGGGACGGCAATCTCTGGCCAACGGGCCATGATGCCTGCCGCGTCCAGCTTCTCCACATCAAGATTAAACGCTTTCGCACTCTGCTCAACGTTGGCCAGAAAATCAGAGCGGGCAGGGCCCAGGTTGATGATGCCCGTGCGTTCGAAAATGCGTTCTTCCGTCAGCTTCGCCAGTTCATCCCATAGCGTCTGGGCGCGAAGCACCAGCGGAACATAGCGCTCGCCTTCACCATAGGCGTGGCGAATAAGCCGGGTGTCGCCATGATGGCTGCCCTCTGCATGGGGAGGACGATGGGCATCGATCATCAGGACCTTCAGACCCGCTTGCGTTGCGTAATAACCGGCGGCAGACCCCACGGATCCGCTACCAATAATGATTAAGTCGTATCTCATATCCATCTCTCGAACTCACGCTTTGTTAGCAGAGTAATTAACTATGCGGGCTGACACAAGGGAGAAATAAATAAGGCACCCGGAGGGTGCCTGTTGAGCGAAGAATAGGTATAAACCTAGTGCCGTTTATACTCATTTTCCTGATAGTCGCCAGATTCTATTTTGGCAATACCTGCCTCTAAAATAGAAATAAACTGACGGGCGACGTCTGTTGTAAGCCACAGCGTCTGTCCAACTTCCGCTTCTTCACGGTTGAGTTGATTCGGGGTCTGGTAGTGCAAACGCAGCATCAGCGCATCGTAGCTATCTACGGTACTGATATCCCAGCCAACAAGCGGATGGGTCTGGATGACTTCGCTATTCTTTTCCATTATAACCCCCTTAATGCGTGTTAGAAGACAACGGCTCCGAGGGGCTTTGTTGAATAAATCAGATTTCGGGTAAGTCTCCCCCGTAGCGGGTTGTG
>NZ_JACASJ010000063.1:0-29595 GCF_013391025.1 Enterobacter sp. SECR19-1250
GCTCCGGATGAATATGATGATCTCATATCAGGAACTTGTTCGCACCTTCCCTAATAGTTAGAGGTTTTGACCTGCCCTCCGTTGATTAAGGGCAGCGTTGAATTTGCTTGTTGAACTCACAGTTCAGGTCCGACACGTAGGTTTAGTAGCCCAATATGTTTAATTACTACGGATAAACCATTATATGATGGCGTGGAGGACGGGGGATTCTAGTAACGGTAAGAAGTGAAAGGGCAAGAAGAGCTTGTTGCAGGTGGACGGACTGGTGAAGATCCCCATGTGGAGAGGGTTGCCGCCAGGTATCCCCGCTTGCTATTGGGGATTTTCCCATCTTATTCCCCGCGACAAAATCACGTTAAGACCAGCGGATTAAGGCGAAATGATAATTCCCCCGTTTCCCCCGTGTTTTCTACTTCACTATGAATGATTTGAGAGAAAGGAACCGTAGAGGACCGTAGAAAGACCGTAGCTGTGTGGTTAGAAAAAGGTATATCAGAGGATGTTGAGGTGTCTAAAAGTAACGAACATCTGCAAAAATGGTGAAAAATCCAGCAAGAAAATAACGTGTTGCAACGACCAGAAATCTACCGTAGCTAAGAAAGGAAAAAGCCCCGCTTTTCAGCGAGGCCTTATGAATATTGGTGCCCGGACTCGGAATCGAACCAAGGACACGGGGATTTTCAATCCCCTGCTCTACCGACTGAGCTATCCGGGCAATGGAGCGCATTAAACCGCAATCCCGCCCGATCGTCAACACTATTTCTGGAAAAGCTGTTCAACTGCTTAAGTTTGCGGCAATGCGCTGACTTCTGAAGCAAACAGGTCAAATTACGCTTACGTCAACGCGCCGCCCATGCGGCACTGGGCAAAGCGCAGGATGTCCTCTGCCAGGCGGTGAGCGGTATCCACATCGGCCTGGCTACGGTTTACCAGCATACGGCTCAGGCAGCCTTCCAGCACCAGTTCCATCTGCTTTGCCACCATTGCCGGATCATCCACTTCAAGCGTTGTCAGCAGTTCGTGGGTGAAGTCGTGCGCCGCCCGTTTTTGCTGATCCGCCAGCTGATGGATCGGATGGCCTGGATCGGGGTAGTAGGTGCAGGCGGCGATAAACAGACAACCCGGATAGCGGTTATTACTTACACATTCCGTCAGCGCGGTATAGCGCGCCAGCAGCTTCTGTTCGGCGGTCAGTTCTTCATTCAACATCAGCTGCCTGCGCCAGATATCAACCTGCTGGCTGAGGTAGCGCAGGGCATCATAAAGCAGCGCCTCTTTATCGGGCCAGAAGCGCGTAAGCTCATCCAGAGGGTAATCGATACGGTCGGCTACCATCTCAAGCGTGGTGCTGGCGATCCCTTGAATCTCAAGTAATTGCAGGGCTTGTCCCAGTACGTCTTCGCGTTGCACGGTTCTCTCCTCCGTTATTCCCAACGGTTGTCCCGTTTAAAGTGTTGTTTACGGTTGGCGATCGCGCAAATGCGCGCTGAAAGCCGCCGCGTCCATAAACCCGGTTACACGCTGCCCTGGCTGTTCTTCACCCTGTTGATTGAAGAACAGAATGGTCGGCAGCCCGAGCACGTTAAGTTGCTTCAGCAGGGCTTTATCCTGCGCATTGTTGGCGGTCACGTTTGCCTGAAGCAGAACGGTCCCGTTTAGCGCACCTTGCACCTGCGGGTCGCTAAAGGTGTACTTTTCAAACTCTTTGCAGGCAACGCACCAGTCTGCGTAGAGATCGAGCATCACCGGTTTGCCGCGCGCCTGGGCCAGAGCCTGGTTAAGATCATCCACGTTCTTAATCTGGATGAAATTCAGATGCGCCTGGTTCTGAGCCACTGGCGTGCCAAATGCCCAATCCTGAAGTGGACGCACGCTCACCAGCGCAGCGGCGAGCAGGACGATTTGTACCAGACGCATCCACGCGCTTTTTGCCCCCAGACTGACGATAAACGCCCAGGAGAAGAACGCTACGCCGAGCATCGCCCACAGGCGCATCCCCCAGACGTCACCGACAATACGCTCCAGCAGGAAGACCGGCAGCGCCAGAATGACAAAGCCAAACGCGGTTTTCACCGTCTCCATCCACGGCCCGCTCTTCGGCAGCAGGCGGTTGCCAAATACCGTGACCAGGATCAGCGGTAGACCCATCCCAAGCGCGTAAAGGTACAACGTACCGCCGCCAAGCCACATATTACCGCTCTGGGCGATATAGAGCAGAATCGCGCTAAGCGGAGCAGTGGTGCAGGGCGAACAAATCAGCCCGGCGATAGCTCCCATCGCAAACACGCCACCCGCTGACCCCCCCTGTTGGCGGTTGCTGAGCAGCGTTAAGCGGGTTTGCAGGGAAGATGGCAGTTGGAGGGTGAACAGGCCAAACATCGACAATGCCAGCAGGATAAACACCACCGACAGGCCGATAAGGACATAAGGGTGCTGAAGAGCCGCCTGGAACTGTAAGCCGGCCGCCGCAACCACGAGGCCGAGTGCCGTATAGGTTAACGCCATTCCCTGCACGTAAATAAAGGCAAGCAGTAGCGCGCGGGCGGTGCTAAGACGCTGTTTTCCGCCCAGCACTATCCCGGAGATCAACGGGTACATCGGCAGTACGCATGGCGTGAAGGCGATGCCGATACCTATCAGCAAGGCCCAGAGCGCGGAGAAAGGGAGGTCTGACGCAGGCTCACCTTCACGCTTGACCTCTGCAGGAAGAGGAGCAACGTTGGCGGCAGACGCTTTAACTTCACTAAGCGGAACGACCTTGGTTTCTGGGGGATAGCAGAAGCCTGCATCGGCACAGCCCTGGTAAGTGACGGTGAGCGTAGCGCCTTTGTCTGCCTGTTGCACCGTTACGGGCACGCTTAAGTGCTGGCGATAAATCTCGCTTTTGCCGTAAAACTCATCCTCGTGCCATTCTCCCGCAGGCAGTTGCAGCGCGCCCACGCTTGCCTGAGCGGGTGTGATACTGACCTGCTTACGATACAGGTAATAGCCCTCTTTCACCTGCCAGGTGAGGTTGAGGTCATGCTGGTTTTGCTGGAAATCGAAAACAAATGCCTGATCGGCAGGAATAAAGTTCGAACGGCCGGGCGCGTCAAACAACCCGGCAAAGACTGACGTGCTGCACAGCAGCAGGATCAGCGTAAGGAAACGTTGAGCCATGAGAGATAATCGTTATCACCGTGGAGCACTGGCAATACCAGCAGTTCCGGAGTTTGGTAAGGATGATGAGATTTGAGGCAGTCAAGAAGCGCCTGCTGGTTTGCCGGGTTGGTTTTGAGCAACATCTGGACTTCATACTCCTGCTCCAGTTTGCCTTCCCAGTAATAAAGGGAGGTCGCTCCGGGGAGGAGGGTTACACAGGCAGCCAGTTTTTCGGCCAATACTTTGGCGGCGAGATCCTGGGCGGAAGCTTCATCAGGGGCGGTACACAATACGACAACAGCATCAGGCGTGTTCACAAGTCGACCTCCTCATCACGAAAGTGGTCACTATATCACGCAAGGCGATTGGTCATTAATGAAACGGGCCGCAGAGCGGCCCGATTTGAACTATTTTTACAACCCGAAACGGTTTACAGCACGACGCCGCCGATGATAAAGCCGAGGATCACGCACAGCGTAATCGCGACCACACCCGGGATCAGGAACGCATGGTTAAACACATACTTACCGATGCGGGTTGAACCAGTGTCATCCATTTCAACCGCCGCCAGCAGGGTTGGATAAGTGGGCAGAACGAACAGGGCAGAAACGGCAGCAAACGAGGCAATGGCCGTCAGTGGCGTTACGCCCAGCATCAGAGCCGCAGGCATCAGCGCCTTGGTCGTGGCAGCCTGAGAATAAAGCAGGGTCGCGGCAAAGAACAGCACCACCGCCAGCAGCCATGGGTAGTTGTGCAGCAGGTCACCCGCAACGGTCTGGATATCGCTGATGTGCGCTTTTACGAAGGTATCACCGAGCCATGCCACACCCAGCACGCACACGCAGGCGCTCATACCGGATTTAAAGGTGCTGGCATTCAGCACTTCGCTGGTATCGATTTTACAGGTGATGCTGATCAGGGTTGCGATGGTCAGCATGAATACCACAATCGCTTCGTTACGCGGCAGAACCGGGTTCTGGATGAGGCCTACTGTGTCACTGATGGCCGTCGCGTAGAACATCACCGCCACGATACCGATCAGGAACAGCACCACGGAGCGTTTCGCATGCGGCTTCAGTTTGAAGACCTGGCTACCGCGCAAGCTCACTTCGCCCTTGGCCAGACGTTCCTGATAAACCGGATCGTCTTTCAGTTCAGCGCCGAGGAAGTTACACAGCACGGCGGTGATCATGACTGCAATCAACGTTACCGGAATACAGATCGCCAGCAGCGTCAGATAGCTCACACCCATGGGTTCCAGGATACCGGCGAAGAACACCACTGCTGCGGAGATAGGCGAGGCGGTAATCGCAATCTGGGAGGCCACCACCGCAATAGAGAGCGGGCGAGATGGACGGATACCCTGTTCTTTCGCCACTTCGGTAATCACCGGCAGCGTGGAAAAGGCAGTGTGACCGGTACCGGCGAGAATGGTCATGAACCAGGTCACCAGCGGGGCAAGGAAGGTAATGTATTTAGGATGACGGCGCAGCATACGCTCCGCCAGACTCACCAGGTAGTCCATACCGCCAGCCACCTGCATGGCGGCGATAGCGGCAATAACTGCCATGATGATTTCGATAACGTCAAACGGGATTGCGCCGGGTTTAATCTGAAAGATAAGGGTAAGAACGAGCACCCCGAGACCGCCGGCAAAACCGATGCCGATACCCCCGAGTCTTGCTCCCAAATAAATCGCCAACAGGACGATGACGAGTTCTGCTCCAAACATAAGGACCTGCCTTGCTTATTAACAAGTTGATATTGAATTGTTGTATTTTGGTAACGCCTAAAAAGAAAAAAGGCACGTCACAAGTGACGTGCCTTTCGGAAGCTTAGCCTGAACGGTTACTGTTCGCTTTCATCGGTGTATCGTTTCGCTTTATATGCCGGGTGCATCAGGTTCTGGGCGGAGAAGATATCGTCCAGCTCGGCTTCGGTCAACAGTCCGCGCTCCAGGACGACTTCACGCACGCTCTTACCGGTTTCGGCGCAAATCTTACCGACGATGTCGCCGTTATGGTGGCCGATGAACGGGTTAAGGTAGGTGACGATCCCGATGGAGTTGTACACGTAACCTTCGCAGACTTCTTTATTCGCGGTAATGCCGTTGATGCATTTTTCCAGCAGGTTATAGCAGGCGTTAGTCAGGATGTGGATAGATTCGAACATCGCCTGGCCAATCACGGGCTCCATGACGTTCAGCTGCAGCTGACCGGCTTCAGAGGCCATGGTTACGGTCGTATCGTTACCAATAACCTTGAAGCAAACCTGGTTCACCACTTCTGGCACTACCGGGTTCACTTTCGCTGGCATGATGGACGAACCGGCCTGCAGTTCTGGCAGGTTGATTTCGTTCAGGCCAGCGCGTGGGCCGGAAGAGAGCAGGCGCAGGTCGTTACAGATTTTGGACAGTTTCACCGCCAGACGTTTCAGGGCGCTGTGTACCATGACGTAGGCGCCGCAGTCGGAGGTGGCTTCAATCAGGTCTTCCGCAGGCACCACCGGCAGGTTAGAGACTTCGGCCAGTTTCTGAACCGCCAGCTGCTGATAACCGTCCGGGGTGTTCAGACGTGTACCGATGGCGGTGGCGCCCAGGTTCACTTCCAGCAGCAGCTCGGAGGTGCGCAGCAGGTTTTTGGTTTCTTCATTCAGCAGCACGTTAAACGCGTGGAATTCCTGACCGAGGGTCATTGGTACCGCGTCCTGCAGCTGGGTACGACCCATTTTCAGAATGTCCTGGAACTCAACCGCTTTGCGCTGGAAACCGTCGCCCAGCTGGTTGATGGCGTCGACCAGTTTCACAACGGAGGCATAAACCGCGATGCGGAAGCCGGTTGGGTAGGCGTCGTTAGTGGACTGACATTTGTTGACGTGATCGTTCGGGTTCAGGTACTGGTATTCACCTTTCTGGTGGCCCATCAGCTCCAGGCCGATATTTGCCAGTACTTCGTTGGTGTTCATGTTGACGGAGGTGCCCGCGCCGCCCTGATAGACGTCAACCGGGAACTGGTCCATGCATTTGCCGTTGTTCAGCACTTCATCGCAGGCCGCGATAATCGCATTTGCCGCGCTTTTAGGAATGGTTTGCAGCTCTTTGTTTGCCAGCGCTGCCGCTTTCTTCACCATCACCATGCCACGTACAAACTCAGGAATGTCGCTGATTTTGCTGTTGCTGATGTAGAAGTTTTCAATCGCTCTCAGAGTGTGGACACCGTAGTAGGCATCCGCTGGAACTTCCCTGGTACCCAACAAGTCTTCTTCGATACGAATGTTGTTTAACATGTGAACCTTCTTTTCAAGCTGCCGATGGATTGTACTAAACACACAGTATTTATGTGGTTTTGAATATTTTCTGACCGACGATTATTCCCTCAATCGGCCAATTGCTCGAGATCATATGCTGATGATAGCGAATTGCCGTAAGCTGGATCACTTATTATGGACCCGATTCCATGATAATTATTAATCTGTGAAATGGGTCACCGCTTTAATATTTCCAAAAAAAATATCCGTGCAAACCGATTGAATTTTAGCTAACCGTCCTCATCTCTTACAGACGCGTGTCGCGAACACATTCAGACAGGGGCCAAAAGGCACCTGCTACACAGGAGATGCCAGTGCGCTGGATACCGTTTATTGCTTTCTTTCTCTATGTTTACATTGAGATTTCGATTTTTATCCAGGTCGCCCATGTGCTGGGCGTCCTGCTGACGCTGATTCTGGTGATTTTCACCTCCGTCATCGGCATGTCGCTGGTGCGTAATCAGGGTTTCAAAAATTTCCTGTTAATGCAGCAGAAGATGGCCGCAGGCGAGAGCCCGGCGGCCGAGATGATCAAAAGCGTATCGCTGATTATTGCCGGTCTGCTGCTGATCCTGCCGGGCTTCTTCACCGACTTCCTCGGACTGCTGCTGCTGTTGCCGCCGGTGCAAAAACACCTGACCATGAAGCTGCTGCCGCATCTGCGCTTTAGCCGGATGCCGGGCGGCGGGTTCAGCACCGGCCCGGGTGATACGTTTGAAGGGGAATACCAGCGTAAGGATGACCAACACGACCGTTTGGATCATAAAGACGATCGGTAATGTCTTTGCCCGGTGACGCTTCGCTTACCGGGCGCGACTAAAGCGCCACCCACAGCCCTGCCAGCATGACGACGGCGTACATACTCTTCCATCCCACCATCATCAGCAACAGCAGGCAAAGCACTCCCCCGACAACGGCCAGTGCTTTATAGCGACCCTTCAACAGACGACAACCCGCCAGCATGCACAGCAGATAGATCATAATAAATATGCCGTTGGCATAGATGATTAGCGCATCCAGATTGATCTTAAGCCCGTAAATGCACAACGTGCTCACGACGCAACTTCCCAGCACGAGATTCAGCGCATTCACCGGCAGCTGACGCTTAGACAACTGCGCAAGACGGCTCTGCGGTTTATTGCGCGCCTGAGACCACACCAGCCGCGCAAAGCTCTGGATATAAATATTGAGGCTGGCAAAACAGGCCAGATAGCCAATCACACAGGCCACCCACAGCGCTTTTACGCCAAACAGCTGCACCACGATACCCGGCAGCGAAGCGGCGGCTGCTTTATCTGCGCCAAAGGCGTCGAAGTGCAACACCAGCACAGTACAGGCCCAGTAAACCGTGCCTGCGACCAACAGGCCAATCATCAGGGCTCGCGGAAAATCGCGCTCGGGATGCTTAAACTCCGACGCCAGATGGGCGAACGCTTCCAGACCGACAAAACACCAGAACATGACTGACAGCGCAGCGAAGAGCTGCGCATGATTGATATCGGTGATGGCCGGGAAGGGGATCTCCTCGACGCGAATATCTCCCGCCCACCAGATAGCGGCGATGAGCGCGACAATCAGCACCGCGACGATCGTCTGCAGGTTAGCGCTGGAACTGGCCCCGCGTGAGCCCACCCACCAGACGATAGCCAGCGTACCCAGTTCAGCCAGCAGCAGTGCTTCGTCATGCCAGCCGAAGAGCGCTTGCCCAAAGCCGGTTGCGATATGCAACGCCGCAGGCAGACCAACCGGAATGACGGAAAGGAACAGCCAGCCGGTGACGCGCTCCAGTCGTGGGCCAAACGCCATGCCGACAAAGTGCGCCACGCCGCCCGCGCTGGGAAAATGCCTTCCCAGAATGGCGAACACGATCGCAACCGGGAACACCAGCACAATCAGCACCGGCCACGCCCACAGGCTGTTATTTCCGGCAACCAGCGCCGCCAGTGCGGGCACCGCAAACACCCCTGTTCCTAACAAGGAGGTTGAGAGCAGGCCTACCCCCTGCGCCAGCCCCAACTCCTGCTTGAGTCCACTCATTCACATCGTCCCGCCACCATTCAAAGAGAGCCGATGGTAACACTTTCGCAAATTTTTTTTCGACTACCCCTTGAAGGGGTAAAAAGCTATCCCCATCTCTCAGGGCACTAGCCGGAAAACCGCGTGCGGCCCGGCGTCATCCATAACTGATAATGACTTTCTCAAAGGAGAGCTATCAATGAGTATTCGTCCGTTACATGATCGTGTGATCGTCAAACGTAAAGAAGTTGAAACCAAGTCTGCTGGCGGCATCGTTCTGACGGGTTCTGCAGCAGCAAAATCAACGCGTGGCGAAATCATCGCTGTCGGTAAGGGCCGCATCCTGGAAAACGGAACTGTGCAGCCGCTGGACGTTAAAGTTGGTGACATCGTCATTTTCAACGATGGCTACGGCGTGAAATCCGAGAAGATCGACAATGAAGAAGTGTTGATCATGTCCGAGAGCGACATTCTGGCAATTGTTGAAGCGTAATTAACGCACGAAACTGTACGAATTTGAGGAAATAAGAACATGGCAGCTAAAGACGTAAAATTCGGTAACGACGCTCGTGTAAAAATGCTCCGCGGCGTAAACGTACTGGCAGACGCAGTGAAAGTCACCCTGGGCCCGAAAGGCCGTAACGTAGTGCTGGATAAATCCTTCGGCGCGCCAACCATCACCAAAGATGGTGTTTCCGTTGCACGTGAAATCGAGCTGGAAGACAAGTTCGAAAATATGGGCGCGCAGATGGTGAAAGAAGTGGCCTCTAAAGCGAACGACGCTGCAGGCGACGGTACCACCACCGCGACCGTACTGGCGCAGGCAATCATCACTGAAGGTCTGAAAGCCGTTGCTGCGGGCATGAACCCAATGGATCTGAAACGTGGTATCGACAAAGCTGTCGCGTCCGCTGTTGAAGAACTGAAAGCGCTGTCCGTACCATGCTCTGACTCTAAAGCGATTGCTCAGGTAGGTACCATCTCCGCTAACTCCGACGAAACCGTAGGTAAACTGATCGCTGAAGCGATGGACAAAGTCGGTAAAGAAGGCGTGATCACCGTTGAAGACGGTACCGGTCTGGAAGACGAACTGGACGTGGTTGAAGGTATGCAGTTCGACCGCGGTTACCTGTCCCCATACTTCATCAACAAGCCAGAAACTGGCGCTGTTGAACTGGAAAGCCCGTTCATCCTGCTGGCTGATAAGAAAGTCTCCAACATCCGCGAAATGCTGCCAGTGCTGGAAGCCGTTGCGAAAGCAGGCAAGCCGCTGGTTATCATCGCTGAAGACGTTGAAGGCGAAGCGCTGGCGACCCTGGTGGTTAACACCATGCGTGGCATCGTGAAAGTGGCTGCGGTTAAAGCACCTGGCTTCGGCGACCGTCGTAAAGCTATGCTGCAGGACATCGCTACCCTGACCGGTGGTACCGTAATCTCTGAAGAGATCGGTATGGAGCTGGAAAAAGCGACCCTGGAAGACCTGGGCCAGGCGAAACGTGTTGTGATCAACAAAGACACCACCACCATCATCGATGGCGTGGGTGAAGAGTCCGCTATTCAGGGCCGTGTTGCTCAGATCCGTAAGCAAATTGAAGAAGCAACGTCTGATTACGACCGTGAAAAACTGCAGGAACGCGTAGCGAAACTGGCAGGCGGCGTTGCGGTAATCAAAGTCGGTGCGGCTACCGAAGTTGAAATGAAAGAGAAAAAAGCACGTGTTGACGATGCCCTGCACGCGACCCGTGCTGCGGTAGAAGAAGGCGTGGTTGCTGGTGGTGGTGTTGCGCTGGTGCGTGTTGCCGCCAAACTGGCTGGCCTGTCCGGTCAGAACGAAGACCAGAACGTGGGTATCAAAGTTGCGCTGCGCGCGATGGAAGCGCCTCTGCGTCAGATCGTTTCCAACGCCGGTGAAGAGCCATCTGTTGTTACCAACAACGTGAAAGCGGGCGAAGGTAACTACGGTTACAACGCGGCAACAGAAGAATACGGCAACATGATCGACTTCGGTATCCTGGATCCAACTAAAGTGACCCGTTCTGCTCTGCAGTATGCGGCATCTGTAGCTGGCCTGATGATCACTACCGAGTGCATGGTGACCGACCTGCCTAAAGGCGACGCACCTGACTTAGGTGCTGCTGGTGGTATGGGCGGCATGGGTGGTATGGGCGGCATGATGTAATTGCCCCTGCGCCCGGCAGCCATCAGGCGTTGGGCGCTACCTCTTAATAAAAAACCCCGGGCATCGCTGTCCGGGGTTTTTTGTTTTAGAACAGCAGTTGCATGACCCACATAGAGAGCAGAGCGTTAATTACGCAGACGCCAATAATATGCGGATAGTATTTAGGGTTTACCCCTGCCGTACCGAGACAGCGGCCGGTGTTTTGCACCGGATTACCCATCAGATAGATAGCCGGAAGCAGTACGGTGGCGTCATGCCCGCTGAGCGACCCTGCCACCACCAGGCTTGCGCAGACGCCCACGCCGCCGCCCATGCTCATCACCGACGCCAGCAACACGGTGGCGGCTTCTCCGGGCAGCCCCCACAGCGCCATAATCGGCTCGCAAACGCGGCCAACGATATCCAGCAATCCTGTTACCTTCAGCGCCTGGATGATCACAAAGGCCATTACGACGTTTGGCAGCAGGCTGGTGGTGGCGATGGTAAAGCCACGGCGAGCGCCGTCGATAAAGAGATCCATCAGGTTTTTACGCACTTCGGCGGTCATCTTCTCTCTCCTTGATCTGACGGGTTTCCATGTGCGCAATCCATGCTCTGAGAAAATTGGCACCTATAAATTTAAAGACCAGAATCACTGCCAGCGGGGTGATAACCGGCACGGTGATGCTGGTGAACAGCGCCGCGCCGGACGAGAAGTAATTGGTGATAATTGCGCTACCGCTGGTCTGAAAGGTGGCGAAAATCGCTCGTTCCCTGTCGCTGATAACGCCTTCATCGGCGAGCTCTTTGGTCATACCTGCAGCCGCATCGGTGTTTTGCAAATTGGCGATAAGCGCCAGAGAACAAATGCCTGGAATGCCCAGCAACGGTTTCAAAACGGGCGTCATCAATTGCTGTGCCGCCCGCAGCCCGCCCAGCCCTTCGGTCACTGAAATGATGCCCAGCGACAAAATGACAGACGGTGCCAGTTCCAGCGCAAACAGAAAGCCATCTTTTGCGCCGGTACCGCCTGTGCCGCGAAAAGAGACGCTTGCGGCGCCTTCGCCATTAACCTGGCCAAACGTGCCGTTCAGTACGGTGAAATCAAAGACTCGCCACCATTCGGTGGCTTTGGCGAAAAAGCCAGAAAAGAAAATGATGGTTAGAAAGAAAGCGAGATACCCTACCCACGTCACTTTCCCCTGATTCGGGGATACTTCACTCATGTTGCCTCCTGTTTTTATGTTTCCCTGTCACCACACGCGCAAAAAATAAGCCGGTGGCCTGTCACTAAAAACGAAAAAGCATAAAAAAACGATATCCGCGGGGTGATTATCAGAATTCATTTAGGGGAGGCGAAGGCACCATTCGTGCTTGATATCTCGCAGAAACGCACGGAGGTTTTTCTTTTGGTCATCTTTTTAGTATAAGGTTTACACACGGACAACTACTGTCCAGCTTATTGAAAACGAGGAATAACATGCGCGTAAAAGTCTGTGCAGGGATTGTAGGAGCAGCATTGCTGCTGGCGGGTTGTAGCTCCAGCAATGAGCTGACTGCAGCGGGTCAGGGCGTTCGCTTTGTGGAAGATAAGCCGGGTAACGAGTGCCAGTTTTTAGGCACGGCAACCGGTGAGCAAAGCAACTGGATGTCGGGTCAGCACGGCGAAGAGGGCGGCTCTATGCGTGGCGCGGCCAATGCCTTGCGTAACCAGGCCGCGGCGATGGGTGGCAACGTGATTTACGGGGTAAGCAGCCCGACGCAGGGAATGTTATCCAGCTTCGTGCCAACCGCCAGCCAGATGAATGGCCAGGTCTATAAGTGCCCGAACTGATTGCCTTTTTCCCTCTCCCGCCGGGAGAGGGTTAGGCTGAGGGGAAACTAGCTCTGTCTTAGCTGCAAATCCAGCGGCGTCTTGCTCGGTTCACCGCCAATCTCACGCGCCAGCTTCGGCACCATATAGCCTGACACCAGCGTTAACAGTTCACGCACGATCTGCCGGGCTTCTTCATCCGTCACCATGAAATGGGCCGCACCCTGAACGCGATCCAGCACGTGCAGGTAATAGGGCATCACTCCCGCATCAAACAGCGCATTGCTGAGGTCCGCCAGCACGCGGGCATTATCATTTACGCCGCGCAGCAGCACGCTCTGGTTCAGAAGCGTCACGCCTGCCTTGCGTAAACGCACCATTGCCGCACGAAATGCATCATCAATTTCATTGGCGTGATTGATATGGTTCACCAGCAGCACCTGCAGGCGGGACTGCTCAAGGCGTGAGACCAGTCCGTCGGTGATACGTGCCGGAATAACAATCGGCAGACGGCTGTGTATGCGCAGGCGCTTAATATGCGGAATGGCTTCAAGCTGGGTCAGCAGCCAGTCCAGCTCATGATCTTTCGCCATCAGCGGATCGCCACCGGAAAAAATGATCTCATCCAGCTCAGAATGGGCGGCGATATAGTCCAGCGCGACCTGCCAGTTGCGTTTATTGCCCTGATTTTCGGCATACGGGAAGTGTCGACGGAAGCAATAACGGCAATTTACCGCACAGCCACCTTTCACCAGCAGCAGCGCACGGTTCAGATACTTGTGCAGCAAACCGGGTACCACGCTGTTCTGCTCTTCCAGCGGATCGGTGCTATAGCCCGGTGCCGTAATGAACTCTTCCTGTGCGGTAAGCGTCTGTTTTAATAATGGATCCTCAGGATTGCCTTTCTCCATACGGGCAACAAACGCGCGGGGAACGCGCAGGGCGAAAAGCCGCTTCGCCTCCCGGCCGGCCAGCAAATCGGTATGCTGTTCGAGCTCAAGAAGACGCAGTAATTCATCAGGACTGGTGATTACATCGGCAAGTTGCGATAACCAATCTTCTCTGGACGGGGTGTTTAGGGTTACAATATGCGCCATTTTGTGGCTTAGCTACCAGTTAACAAATTTAGAGGGCCTTATGGCAACGTACTATAGCAACGATTTTCGTGCTGGTCTTAAAATCATGTTGGACGGCGAACCGTATGCGGTTGAAGCCAGCGAATTCGTTAAACCAGGTAAAGGCCAGGCATTTGCACGCGTTAAGCTGCGCCGCCTGCTGACCGGTACCCGTGTCGAAAAAACCTTCAAGTCTACTGACTCCGCTGAAGGCGCTGATGTTGTCGATATGAACCTGACTTACCTGTACAACGACGGTGAGTTCTGGCACTTCATGAACAACGAAACGTTCGAACAGCTGTCTGCTGACGCTAAAGCCATTGGCGATAGCGACAAATGGCTGCTGGATCAGGCAGAGTGCATCGTGACCCTGTGGAACGGCCAGCCTATCGCGGTTACCCCACCGAACTTCGTTGAACTGGAAATCGTTGAAACTGACCCAGGTCTGAAAGGTGACACCGCCGGTACAGGTGGTAAGCCAGCGAAACTGTCTACCGGTGCCGTGGTTAAAGTGCCACTGTTCGTACAGACTGGCGAAGTGATCAAAGTGGATACCCGCTCCGGCGAATACGTATCTCGCGTGAAGTAAGTGTTAAGGCGCAGCGTTGCTGCGCCTGATTTTTGCAGGCAGGGATGATGAAACGCACCGTTAAAATTCTGCTTCTGTTAGCGCTGTCCAGCGCGTTGCTTTCCGGCTGTAATACCACACGTGGAATGGGGGAGGATATCCAGGATCTCGGCCATATCATTTCTCACGCCGCCAGCTAATCCCGTCTAATTTTCCTAAAAATGCTTCCTTTTCCGTCAACTGGCGGGATCTTGTCTATTCTTAAGTTGCTATACACAAAACAACTCTGGCTATAAAAGGAAGATATTATGGTTAAGAAGACAATTGCAGCGATCTTTTCAGTTCTGGTACTTTCTTCAGTATTAACGGCCTGTAATACCACGCGCGGCGTTGGTCAGGACATTTCTGAAGGCGGTAGTGCAATCTCCGGCGCGGCAACAAAAGCTCAGCAGTAATTTAAAAACGGTACGGGCCCGGACGGGTTTCGTACCGTCAGTTTTCTGATTCCTGCAGAGATAAAAACGGGGAAAAGCGCGTATCCATATGCAATTTCATGCGGATATTTCGCTTATAGGTATAGACCGTTTTTCCATTGATACTCAGGTGAGTGGCAATCTTCTGATTGCTTGCGCCATCCATCCACAGCGTCAACACCTTCTCCTCCTGGCGAGTGAGCAGAGGGGCCGCGACCGCAGGGATCTCAACGCTTGCGCGAGTCGTCAGGGCGTCGTTGATGACCGTCGCCAGCGTCTCCAGTCCGACATTTTTGGTAAGCGAAGCCCATATCGGAAATTGGGACAGAAAGCCTGCCATCTCTTTATCTTCCCCCGACTGCAGCAAAATGAAAGGCACTTTTTCACTGGCGTTCAGCAGGGAAGAAAGCTGCTGGAAATGGTGAATGTCCTGCATAAAGCCGTGCAGATCGGCGATAACCACCGATGGATCCCACTGCAGAATATGCTCTCTGGCGAGGATGAGATTATTCAGCCCGGTCACGACGAAGTGCCCGGGAAACAAACCGGAATGATTGAGCCATGCTTCAAACCCCGCGCGGGTGAAGTGACATCGGTCAATCAAAAGAATTTTGAACATAATAGATTCGCAGTCGGCTAGTGGTTTGGCTTCCTGCCATCAGAAAGCACATCATGATAGAGAAGTCGGATGAGTGATAAATGCCTGAACTACGCGCCATACTGAGGCTATTTCTTGCCTTAACAGGTTCAGCACAAAGGGATTGAAAAAAAATCGTTCGTTAACCAAAATAAGTGACCTAATCTATGCCTTACGGGACGACCCGTAAGCGTTTCGTTCACCGGGGACGGCCCCAACTTGCAGTTAAGTTAAGGAGCCTGAAATGTCCTGGATTATTCTTGTTATCGCCGGTCTGCTCGAAGTGGTTTGGGCAATTGGTCTGAAGTACACCCACGGATTTACCCGCCTGACACCCAGCGTGATTACCGTTACCGCCATGATTGTGAGTATTGTGCTGCTCTCCTGGGCGATGCGCTCTTTGCCGGTGGGGACGGCCTATGCTGTCTGGACGGGCATTGGTGCAGTGGGCGCGGCGATTACCGGGATTTTGCTGCTGGGAGAGTCGGCGAGTCTGGCGCGTATCGCCAGCCTCGCGTTGATTGTGTGCGGTATCATTGGGCTGAAACTCAGCGCCCACTAATGCGGTTGTTCTACCCAGATGAGTTTTGACACATCAAACCCTTGCCGGGTCGCAACGTCCAGCATCTGCTGTTTCATCTCTGACGAAATGGTCGGCGTGCGGGAGAGTATCCATAAATAGTCGCGATCCGGCCCGCAGACCAGCGCATGGCGGTACTCTCTGTCGAGGGCGATGACATTGTACCCGCCATAGAACGGGCCAAAGAACGAGACTTTTAGCGCGGCCCGGCGCGGGTCGCCGGTAAAGTACGCTTTTCCCGTCGACTGTTGCCACATCTGCCGATCCGGATTGTATCCACGGTTGATTACCTGAATACCCCCGTCGTCCATCGAACTGTAATGTGCTGTGACTTTCTCTAACCCCCGCTCAAACCGATGGTCGAGCCGGGCGATTTCATACCAGGTTCCGAGGAAACGTTGAGCGTCGAAATTACTTACAACAGTGACGCCGGAGGGAGGGGTAGGGGAACTGCAGGCAACCACTAAAAACGCGGCTGTCACCGCGGCGATAACAGGCAGAATGCGCATAGGAGTTTCCTTACTGTTTTTTGTTAAGTGTAGATGACAGCAGGGAAATTGCGGAAGATTGTGCGGAGTGTTTCGCCGGGTAAGGCGAAGCCGCCACCCGGCAATGGTTTACTGTAGCGTCTCGAGAATACGGTAAGCCGTTTCCACCCGTACCGGGTTCGGATAGCTTTTATTTGCGAGCATCACAATACCGATCTGCTTTTCAGGAATAAACGCCACGTAGCTGCCAAACCCACCCGTAGAGCCCGTTTTATGCACCCAGGAGGCTTTTACTGGCGGAGCCGGAGGATTCACTTCTGCGACCGGCAACGGCGCCAGTGCGACCTTATTGTCGCTGCCATCCACCACGGTTTTGGCGTCGACCGGCCAGTTGAGCATCTCCCAGCCTAACCCTTGATACATGGCACCCACGCGCCAGTAGCGAGACTGCGCCAGCGCAATACCCTGCTGCAGAGTGGACGGCGGGAGTGTCTCAGGTGCCATATTGGCCATCACCCAGCTCGCCATATCTTTGACGTTAGATTTCACGCCATAGGCTTCTGCATCCAGCATACCAGGCGAAACGTGGACCGCTTTTCCCTCACGATAACCCCATGCGTAGTGCGGCTCTTCAGCGTGTGGAACGTTTATCCACGTATGGTTGAGTTTCAGGGGCTTAAAGACCCGCTCCGCCATGGCCTGCTCGAAGCGCATGCCGGACGGTTTAACGGCCAGTGAGCCAAACAAACCGATGCTGGTGTTGGCGTACAGACGCGTGGTACCCGGGGCCCACTTTGGCTGCCAGGACTGGTAGAAACGCAGCAGAGAGGCGTTATCGGTGACATCATCCGGTACCTGCAACGGCAATCCGCCTGCGGTATAGGTTGCCAGGTCGAGCAGGCGAATGCCTTGCCACTGCTTGCCCGTCAATTCAGGCCAGTATTTCGTGACCGGGTCGGCCAGCGAAATCTCTTTGCGGGCAATGGCATCGCCACCCAGCACGCCAGTGAAGGTTTTACTGACGGAGCCCAGTTCAAATAAGGTTTGCGGCGTGACGGGCTTATTCGCCGCGACGTCTGCTTTACCGAAAGTGAAATAGTGTGGCTGGCCCTGATAAATGACGGCCACGGCCATTCCGGGTATGGCCTGCGCCTTCATCAGGGGCGTAACGGTACGTTCCACGACGTCAGCCAGCTGTTTTTCTGACATCGGCGCGGCAAAAGCAGAGCAAGCAACGCTGAGCAGCAGGGCGCAGCTTAGGGATTTTTTCATCATCAGTTATCTTCCGTAATAGCGAATCAAGGGGATGTCCGGGCCCGTCAGACGTTCGTAGTCTGGGTGATTTGACTGAGGCTGACAAACGGTTAAATTTAGCATTAGCTGTTAATTTTTCTAACGGAAGGGACCATGACACGCAGCTATCTCCCTCTTAATTCGCTTCGGGCGTTCGAAGCCGCCGCCAGGCACCTCAGTTTTACTCATGCCGCGATTGAGCTGAATGTGACCCATTCCGCGATTAGCCAGCACGTGAAGGCGCTGGAGCAACACCTTAACTGCCAGCTGTTTGTCCGCGTTTCGCGCGGGTTGATGTTAACCACCGAAGGCGAGAATCTGCTGCCGGTGCTGAATGACTCCTTCGATCGTATCGCAGGCATGCTGGATCGCTTTGCTAACCATCGGGCGCAGGAGAAGCTGAAAATTGGCGTGGTGGGGACCTTTGCCACTGGGGTGTTATTCTCACAGCTGGATGATTTCCGTCGCAGTTATCCGCATATCGATCTTCAGCTTTCGACGCACAACAATCGCGTCGATCCGGCAGCGGAAGGGCTTGATTACACCATTCGCTACGGTGGGGGAGCGTGGCACGGCACGGAGGCGACGTTCCTCTGTTCAGCGCTGCTGGCACCACTTTGCACGCCTGACATTGCAGCCGCGCTGCACACCCCTGCCGATATCCTGAAGTTTACCCTGCTGCGCTCTTACCGGCGCGACGAGTGGACAGCCTGGATGCAGGCCGCCGGAGAAAACCCGCCTTCACCCACGCATCGGGTGATGGTGTTTGATTCGTCGGTCACTATGCTGGAGGCCGCCCAGGCAGGCAATGGCATTGCTATCGCCCCTGTCGATATGTTTACCCATCTGCTGAACAGCGAGCGCATTGTGCAGCCGTTTACGACGCAGATTGATCTTGGCAGTTACTGGCTAACGCGGCTGCAGTCACGCGCCCAAACCCCGGCAATGCGTGAATTTGCTCAGTGGCTGGTGGGGAAGATGCAGAAATAACAGGCCCGCCGGAGGGCGGGCCTGGTGTGTCAGATAGTGACTACGGCAATCAGTGTGACCACGGTCAGGATAGTTGCCAGACCGTAGAACACCCATTTACCGCTCGGTACGTGGATCTTCAGATCATGCATCGCATGATGGATACGGTGCAGGCCGCACCACAGCGGCAGGACAATCATCAGGAAGATAAATACCCGGCCAATAAAGCTACCTGCAAATGCCAGGACGCGCTCATAGCTCAGCGCATCACCGGGGAACAGCCCCAGCGGCAGCATAATGCCGACCAGCAGGATAATGACAGGTGCAATGATGGCACTCCACATGCCGCCTGCGCCAAAGAGGCCCCAGAAGACCGGCTCGTCTGAACGTTTTGGATTTGGATTGATCACAATAGTCTCCTTACCAGAACAGTGCGACAAACAGAATGACCACAGAGACCACTGCCGTCACTGCCCAAAGCCCTTTAATGACCGGCTCTGGCCCCATTTTTTCGCCTTTTACGATAATATTCGCCGCTTTTGGCGCCAGTTCAAACCAGGTTTTGGTATGAAGCAGGGCGGCTGCGAGCACAATCAGGTTCAGGATCACGATGATCGGGTTTTGCAGGAACCCGACAAAACTGGCCCAGGTTTCAGGACCATGTTTGAGGGCAAAGACGCCATACATCAGTTCAAGGCTGAACCAGACCGCAGGCACCGCAGTGCCTTCACGCAGCATATAGAAGCGATAAAACGGCAGTTTCTTCCACCAGGTGGACGGCATCGGCCGCACGTAGGCTTTGCGTTTAGTCGTCATCATGCACTCCTTAGCGTGGTTTCAGGGTGGCGATAAGAAAGTCTTTCGAGCTTTCCACTTTACCCTGCTGAATAGCGGCGGCCGGGTCGACGTGCTTCGGACAGACTTCGGAGCAGTAGCCCACAAAAGTACAGCTCCAGACGCCGTTCTGGCTGTTAAGCTGCGGCATACGTTCTTTTTTACCGTGGTCGCGGCTATCCTCGTTGTAGCGGTGCGCCAGCGTGATCGCCGCCGGGCCGATGAACTCAGGGTTCAGGCCAAACTGTGGACACGCGGCGTAGCAAAGACCGCAGTTGATGCACCCGGAGAACTGATGGTATTTCGCCATCTGGGCGGGCGTCTGGGTATTCGGTCCCTGATCCGGCGTGCGCGGGTTGCCAATGATGTACGGCTTAATGGCTTCCAGGCTTTCGATAAAGTGGGTCATATCGACCACCAGATCGCGCTCAATCGGGAAGTTGCCCAGCGCTTCAACCTTGATGCCTTTGGTGTAATCACGCAGGAAGGTTTTACAGGCCAGTTTCGGTACTTTGTTCACCATCATGCCGCAGGAGCCGCAGATGGCCATGCGGCAGGACCAGCGATAGCTCAGGTCCGGTGCCAGGTTATCCTTGATATAGCCGAGCGCATCCAGCAGAGAGGTTTGCTCGTCATAGGGCACTTCATAGAAAGCGCTGTGTGGCGCGGTGTCCACTTCCGGGTTGTAGCGCACCACTTCAACTTTCAGTGTTTGCATCTCAGCCATTCGCCTTCTCCTTCTTCTCGGCGGCTTCTGCTTCTGCGCCGTAAACGCGTTTAGCCGGTGGCAGCGTTGTGATCTTCACGTCGCTGTAGTCCAGACGAGTGGTGCCATCCGCGTCGCGCCAGGCGAGGGTGTGTTTCAGGAAATTGACGTCGTCACGCTCGGTGCAGCCCTCATCAAGACGCTGATGCGCCCCGCGTGACTCTTTGCGCGCCAGCGCAGAGTGCGCCATACATTCCGCGACGTTCAGGCCGTGACCGAGCTCGATGGTATAAAGCAGGTCGGTGTTGAACACGCTGGAGGTGTCGGTGATGCGCACGCGTTTGAAACGCTCCTGCAGTTCCGCCAGCTTATCGACAGTTTTCTGCATCAGCTCTGGTGTACGGTAGATACCGCAGCCCTCTTCCATCGACATGCCCATTTCGTCGCGGATTTTCGACCAGTTTTCGTTGCCTTCCTGGTTGACCAGATCCTTCAGCCGTTTCTCGACATCAGCGACCTGCGCGTCCAGTGCTGCGCCGTTGGCTTCGCCCGCCGTTGCGGCACGCTCCATCGCGCGTTCGCCCGCCATGCGGCCAAAGACAACCAGCTCCGCCAGCGAGTTTGACCCGAGACGGTTGGCACCGTGCAGGCCGACAGAGGAGCATTCGCCGACGGCGAACAACCCTTTGATGCGCGTTTCACACTGCTGGTCGGTTTCGATCCCACCCATGGTGTAGTGCGCTGTTGGGCGTACCGGAATCGGCTCTTTCACCGGGTCGACACCCACGTAGGCTTTTGCCAGCTCGCAGATGAACGGCAGACGTTCCAGCAGTTTCTTCTCGCCGAGGTGACGCAGATCGAGGTAGACCACATCGCCACGCGGCGTGGAGATCGTGTTGCCTTTGCGCCACTCATGCCAGAAGGCCTGAGACACTTTGTCGCGCGGGCCGAGTTCCATGTATTTGTTTTTCGGCTCACCGAGCGGCGTTTCCGGGCCCATGCCGTAATCCTGCAGATAACGGTAGCCATTCTTGTTGACCAGAATACCGCCTTCGCCGCGGCAGCCTTCCGTCATCAGAATGCCGGAACCCGGCAGGCCGGTAGGGTGATACTGGACAAATTCCATATCGCGCAGCGGTACGCCGTGGCTGAGCGCCATGCCCATACCGTCACCGGTGACGATGCCGCCGTTGGTGTTGTAGCGGTAAACCCGGCCCGCGCCGCCCGTTGCCATCACTACCGCGTTAGCTCGGATCTGCACGAGCGTGCCTTCCATCATGTTCATCGCCACCAGACCGCGCGCGTGACCGTCATCGACCAGAATATCGAGGACAAAATGTTCGTCAAAACGCTGGATTTGTGGGAACTGAAGGGAGGTCTGGAACAGGGTGTGCAGCATATGGAAGCCGGTCTTATCAGCGGCAAACCAGGTGCGTTCAATTTTCATTCCGCCGAAGCGACGAACGTTGACGCTGCCGTCCGGACGGCGGCTCCACGGGCAGCCCCACTGTTCAAGCTGGGTCATCTCCGTTGGACAGTGATGTACAAAGTAGTCAACGACATCCTGTTCGCAAAGCCAGTCGCCCCCTGCAACCGTGTCGTGGAAATGGTATTCGAAGCTGTCATGATCCTGCGCAACGGCGGCGGATCCTCCTTCTGCGGCAACCGTGTGGCTGCGCATCGGATAGACTTTTGAAATCAGTGCGATTTTAGCGTTGGGATTAGCCTGTGCTGCAGCAATCGCAGCACGTAATCCCGCTCCGCCAGCGCCTATTACGGCAAGATCGGCTTGAAAAGTTTGCACGACATTCCTCCAGATTTTTGTTATTTCGCAACGCGATAAACTAAAGGTAGCCCACCTGTCCGCAAGGACGATTGCGAAAGCGTTTCCACTGCTCCTTTATGGGTAAAGAAGTATAACCGCGCGAACGGCAGGGAAATTTGACGTGTTCGATTTTTTTGCTGTTCTGTGCGGTGATTTATCATCGTGAATGATGTATTTCGTCACGTGATAGTTGCCCTAAATGAAATGCGATTTTTATTGCGCAAAATTTGTCTCTGTCCGTGCTAACGAGTAGACTTCGTGCCCTTGTCTGAAATCGGAGAATTACCCATGAGCGAAACGGCCACCTGGCAGCCGAGCGCATCCATCCCCAATCTGCTGAAACGCGCTGCAATTATGGCGGAGATCCGCCGCTTCTTTGCCGACCGCGGAGTCCTTGAGGTGGAAACGCCGTGCATGAGTCAAGCTACGGTAACGGATATTCATCTGGTGCCGTTTGAAACCCGTTTTGTTGGCCCCGGCCATTCACAGGGCATGAACCTCTGGCTGATGACCAGCCCGGAATACCACATGAAACGCCTGCTGGCGGCAGGGTGTGGCCCGGTGTATCAGTTGTGCCGCAGCTTCCGTAATGAAGAGATGGGGCGTCACCATAATCCGGAATTCACCATGCTGGAGTGGTACCGTCCACATTACGATATGTACCGCCTGATGAACGAGGTAGACGATCTGCTGCAGCAGGTTCTCGACTGCTCAGAAGCGGAAACGCTCTCTTATCAGCAGGCTTTCCAGCGTTATCTGGAAATTGATCCACTGTCAGCGGACAAAACCCAGCTGCGCGAAGTCGCGGCAAAACTGGATCTGAGCAACGTGGCGGATACTGAAGAAGATCGCGACACGCTGCTGCAACTGCTCTTCACCTTTGGGGTTGAACCGCAGATTGGCAAAGATCGTCCGACTTTCGTCTACCACTTCCCGGCAAGCCAGGCTTCTCTGGCGCAGATCAGCACTGAAGATCACCGCGTGGCGGAGCGTTTTGAGGTCTATTACAAGGGCATTGAGCTGGCGAATGGCTTCCACGAACTGACCGACGCCCGCGAACAGCAGCAGCGTTTTGAGCAGGATAACCGCAAGCGCGCCGCGCGCGGTCTGCCGCAGCAGCCTATTGATACTAACCTGCTGGAGGCCCTGAAAGCGGGTCTGCCGGATTGTTCTGGCGT
Organism: Enterobacter sp. SECR19-1250; assembly: GCF_013391025.1. Classification (NCBI taxonomy): domain Bacteria; kingdom Pseudomonadati; phylum Pseudomonadota; class Gammaproteobacteria; order Enterobacterales; family Enterobacteriaceae; genus Enterobacter; species Enterobacter sp. SECR19-1250. The sequence continues at coordinate 23,101 of NZ_JACASJ010000063.1, forward strand.
GGCGTTGGGTGTGGATCGTCTGGTGATGCTGGCGCTGGGCGCAGAACAGCTGGGCGATGTGATTGCTTTTACCGTCGATCGAGCCTGACGGCAGTACCCCCTCTCCCACGGGAGAGGGGGTACTGGCTGGCTTACAAACTCCCCGCCGGGCGTTTACGCGCCGCAGAGGTTAATGTTTTTCCTGTCTTAAATCCGTCCAGGCTTTCCAGACGCATCTGGAACGGTGGGAACGGCATATCAATACCGTGCTCACGGAAGCCAGCCAGAATCAGCTGGTGGATCTCATGGCGCAGCGGCATACGGTGCCCCATTTCGGCGGCGTAAATACGCAATTCGAAAATCTGGATACCCTGCTGGAGATCGACCAGGAACACTTCCGGCGCCGGGTTATCAAGGACCAGCGTGCAGCGTTCGGCGGCGGTGTAGAGGATCTGTGTGACCTCTTCACTGTTGGCATCCGAGGGCGCTGGTACCGTCAGCACCACACGCGTGACAGAGTCTGACAGCGACCAGTTGATAAACTGCTCGGTGATAAACGCCTTGTTGGGCACGATGATCTCTTTGCGATCCCAGTCGCTGATCGTGGTGGCGCGGGTGTTGATTTTGGTGATGCTGCCTGTCAGATCGCGGATCGTCACCGTATCGCCAATACGAATCGGTTTTTCAAACAGGATAATCAGGCCGGACACAAAGTTAGCGAAAATCTCCTGCATGCCAAAGCCCAGACCAAACGTCAGCGCGGCAACTAGCCACTGCAATTTAGACCACTCAATACCAATCATGGAGAATCCAACCATCCCGCCAAAGAGCAGAATCAGGTATTTGGTGATGGTGGTAATGGCATAGCCCGTACCGGGGGTTAAATCCAGGTGCTGCAACAGCGCCAGCTCCAGCAGTGCCGGGAAATTACGCACCAGCTGCGTGGTGATGATCAACACCAGAATGGCAATCAGAACCGCACCTAAGGTTATGGGCTCCAGGCTCTCCACACCCTGCACCGTGGACGTCACATCCCACAGCGAGATGTTCTCCAGGAAACCAAACGCGGAGTGGATTTCTGACCACAGGAAGATCACCGACAGCAGCGCAATCAGCATCAGGATGGAGCGTACCAGACGCAGAGACTGGGTGCTGATAGCGTCGAGATCCAGCTCAACCTCGTCCGCATCTATCGTGCCTTCGGTGCTGTTGACGTGGTTTGGCTCATCCTCGCCTCGCGCACGCTGGGCGAGGATCTCCGCCCGGCGATGCTTGGCGCGGTCAAACGCCAGACGGCGTCGCTGGATCAACATCCCCCGGCGGATGACGTGATAGATCACCAGCAGCAGGAACCAGATGGCAACGGAGGTTTCCAGTCGCGCCAGCAGTGCCTGCGAGGTCGCCAGGTAACCCACCGCCGCTGCCAGCATGGCAACCAGGGGGGCGCACAGCAGCAGGTTCCAGAGCATGCGGTTGAACATGTTGTCGCCGCTGCCGGTTTTATCCAGATAGAGCGGTATACCAGCCCGTTTCAGGCTGAGCGTGACGATGGCCAGCGCACCGCATATCAACATAAAGCAGAGACGGCCCAGCGAGCCCGAAAACTCCCGGTCATTGAGATTATCAAACATGATCAGCGCCATAATCAGCGGCACAATCAGCCCGATGCTCATCAGGTAGTAACGCATGGCGCGCGCCACGCGGTTACGCGGCCAGCCAAAGTGAGCAATGAACAGACCATTCGGTCGCGCAAACGTGGCGCAAATCATCACTACCCACAGCAGGGGGACGGTAGCGGTCACGCCATCGCCAATGGCGACCGCGAGCGGGTAGGGCCAGGCCTCCCGCAGGCCATAACCGAGCGTCATCCACAGGACCGGCAGCGGCGAGGCGACAAGTATTGACCAGAACACGGTACGCAGCGTCAGCCAGAAGTGATCCTGCGTAACCTTACCCACCCGGGCGCTGGAGCGTTCCAGGAAGCGGGTGAAGTGTCTGCGTGAGTAAATGCTAAAGCCCACCAGAATCAACGCGCCCAGAAGAGGGAAAATGGTCTCTTTGCTGGTGAGCATCATCACGCTGGCTTTTCCAAGCTGGCTAAAGGTATCCAGCGAGATCAAACGGCGCAGATCCTGAACGATCTCGATTGGCCATGAGAAGGTCATTGGGCGCACGTCAGAGGTCCAGAAGAGATAACGGTGCGTTGCCTCGTTCACCTCTTTCAGCGCATCTTCCAGCTGACTGTTGGAGACCTTCAGCTTGGTCAGCTCCAGAATCAGCGTATCCCCGCCCTGTAACAGGGAGTTCAGCAGCTCGCGCTGGGTCCGCAACTGGGCTTCCAGAATACGGTTTTGCTCGCTGGTGAGAGGCTGCCCATCGGCCTGACGGATCTGGCGGATTTGCGGCTGTTTATTGAGAAGGTCTTCATAGTGCAGGCGTTGAACACGCAGTTGCGCCATCTCGGTATCCAGCTGCTGCGGTTTTGGCATCTCCGGCAGGCGTGAAACCTGGGCGCGTAATGCCTCTCCCAGCAGGTTGGACGAGCCCAGCCACTGAGACTGCTCGCGCAGGGTGTTGAGCGCCTGGCGAACCTGAAGGGTTTGATTGGTGGCCTGACGTTGCTGGGACGCCACCAGATCCATACGCTGCGCCTGCTGATTCAGTGCAGCAGAGAGCTCACGGTTAACCTTAAACTGGTCAACGATGCCCGCTGGCAGGTTATCGCTGTTTTCTGCCAGCAGCTCGGTGCTTTCCAGCGCGCGCTCAGCTTCACGCTGGCGCTGGCTGTTAAGTTGATTACGTAAAGCCTGCAGGTAAGCATCGAGCTGTTCGCTCTGCTTTTGCGCCAGTTCGGAGCGCATCCGCGACAGCTCCTGGCGGTTGTTTGCCGAGAGCTGCGCCAGCTCCAGTTCATCGACCAGTGCTTTAAGTCTGGCTGATTCAGCCTGAAGCGACAGATTTTGCGCCTGGTTCTGCGGCGTGTTACCCGTTTGGGTACCGATGCGGCGCTCAACCTCGTTGAGCTGACGGCGGGCATCGGTTTGCTGTTGCGGAAGCTGGCTCAGCGAGTCGGCGATTTCACGTGCGCGTTCTTGCTCCTGCTGTGCCAGACGACTCTTTTCCAGAAGCTGACTGCTAACCTGCAGGATCTCCTGATTCAACGCGTCAGAGGTCATGCCAGCAGGCACATCGCGCGGTTCATCGCGCAGATTGCTCAACTGATTGCGTAGCGTTTGCGAGAGTTTGGGGAAGTTGTCGATAACCTGCTGATATTGCTGAGCGCGCTCAAGGGAGCCTTTCCGCTCCTCAAGCGCATTCAGTGCAGACTGGAGCGACTCCACGGTCTCTGGCTGAGCGGGTTTTGCCGCTTTCGCCTGCTCCAGTTCCTGGGTTATCTGTTTTGCGTCGGGGGCTGTCGCTGCGTACGCCCCCATGCTGAGGCACCAGGCCATCAGTAGTACGATAATCGGGCGCACGTCAGCGTTCCTTCTGTTGTTAGCCTTCGTCTTTTTTGTCGTCAACCGGCGGGCTGGCGTCAAGTTCGGTCTTGATCTCTTCTTCCGGGAGCGGTGCAGGCTCTGCGTCCGGCGTCACGAAAGGTTCAGTCGAGACCGCCAGCGGCTGGCCGAGTTTGGTGACTGACAGGCTCTGGAGCTGTTCAGCCAGCTTCACTTTGCCAGGGGCAAAGAGGTTGATAACCGTGGAACCCAGCTTGAAGCGACCCATCTCCTGGCCTTTCAGCAGAGCGACTGCGCCTTCTTCTTCACCGGCAGGCCAGGTCCAGCGTTTGATCACGCCTTCACGTGGTGGGGTGATGGTTCCAGCCCAGACCGTTTCGATGCTGCCGACAATCGTTGCACCCACCAGAATCTGCGCCATTGGGCCAAACTCAGTATCAAACAGGCAGATGACGCGTTCGTTACGCGCGAACAGGTTGGGAACGTTTTGCGCGGTCAGGTGGTTCACGGAGAATAGATCGCCCGGCACGTAGATCATTTCACGCAGGATCCCGTTGCACGGCATGTGCACGCGGTGATAGTCACGCGGAGAGAGATAGGTGGTGGCGAAGGTACCGTTGCGGAACAGATCCGCCATCAGATAGTTACCCGCCAGCAGCGCTTCCAGGCTGTAGTTGTGGCCTTTTGCCTGCAGGATTTTATCGTCTTCGATGTTACCCAGCTGGCTAATCACGCCATCCGCAGGCATGACCAGCACGTTAGGATCGGTATCAACCGGGCGGACTTCGTCGCGCAGTGGGCGCACGAAGAATTCGTTGAAGGTGCGATAGCTGGCGGTATCTGGCTTCTGCGCCTCTTTCATGTCGACCTTGTAATATTTTACGAAAAGGTCGATGACCAGTTTGGTCAGCCAGCCCGCTCGTTTGCTCGCGCCCCAGCCCGCCAGGCGAGTGAGCCACAGTTTTGGCAGAATGTATTGAAGCGAAAGTTTAAATGCGTTTAACAAGGTAGCCTCCAGGCCATTTTTTTTCGTTCCTGATCCGGCTGTAATCAGCCGGAACCTGAAAAAAGGGGACGATTTTAGCGATGCTTAGCTTAGTTGTCAGTTATCAGAATCAGAAAAGTTTTTACGCGTTTTTACCTGATCCATGCTCTCAAGAATGCGGTGGTAGTTATCAAAGCGGGTCTCCGCAATCTCACCTTTCTCGACCGCTTCGCGGATGGCACAGCCCGGGTCGTTATCGTGTTTACAGTCCCGGTATTTGCAAGCCCCTAAATAGTCATGGAATTCGACAAATCCGTTGAAGATTTGTTCCGGCTCAAGGTGCCACAAACCGAATTCGCGCACGCCAGGAGAGTCAATCACATCGCCGCCATGCGGGAAGTGGTAGAGACGAGAAGCGGTAGTGGTGTGCTGGCCCAGACCCGAGACATCAGAGACATCGTTAGTCAGAATTTCTTGCTGGAGACCGAGAAGATTATTCAGCAGGCTGGATTTCCCCACGCCGGACTGACCCGCAAAGATACTGATGCGCCCGGTCAGCGCTTCTTCTAAGGGTTTCAGGCCATCTTTGGTGTAGCTGGAGACCATCAGCACGCGATAACCGATCTTGCGGTAGATATCCATCTGCTCATTCACGAAGTCCATACCTTCATCATCCAGCAGATCGATCTTGTTCAGAACAATGATTGGCTCAACCTGTAACGTTTCGCAGGCAACAAGGTAGCGGTCGATAATATTGAGCGACAGCTCGGGCAAAATCGCCGAGACGATGACGATCTGGTTGATATTGGCGGCAATGGGTTTTACCCCGTCGTAGAAATCGGGACGGGTAAGTACCGACGTGCGCTCGTGAACCGCTTCAACGATACCTTTGACCGTTACGCCTTCCGCCGCCTCTTTACCTGGACGCCAGACAACGCGATCGCCGGTAACCAGCGAACGGATAGTCCGTCGAATGTTGCAACGGTGGATCTCACCGTCGGCGGATTCCACGTCGGCATGCATACCGAAACGGCTGATGACGACGCCTTCCGTCGGCTCACCAAACAGGTTGTCGTCGTAATCGACCTTCTCCGAAGTGGTTTTAAGGCGGCGCTGGTGATTGGCATTCACGCGGCGCTGCTGCCCTTTGGAGAGTTTATTTTTACTCAATCGCGCTGGCTCCTGGTCGCCCGTAAGGGGCAAAACCTCTATGATACACTCTAATTAATACTAGTTAACCTGCTACAGCCGGTTATGCGAGAAGGGTGGAAAATAACATGAGCGCGGATGAAAACAACCTGATTTGGATCGATCTTGAAATGACCGGGCTGGATCCCGAGCGCGATCGCATTATTGAGATTGCCACGCTGGTCACCGATGCAAACCTGAATATTCTGGCGGAAGGGCCAACCATTGCGGTGCACCAGTCCGACGATCAGCTGGCGTTGATGGATGAGTGGAACGTGCGTACCCACACCGGCAGCGGGCTGGTTGAACGGGTGAAGGCGAGCACGATGGGCGACCGCGAGGCGGAGCTGGCGACGCTTGAGTTTCTGAAAAAGTGGGTCCCGGCGGGCAAATCCCCTATCTGTGGTAATAGCATTGGCCAGGATCGTCGTTTCCTGTTTAAGTACATGCCGGAGCTGGAGTCTTACTTCCACTACCGTTATCTGGACGTGAGCACCCTCAAAGAGCTGGCGCGCCGCTGGAAACCCGAAATCCTCGATGGCTTTAAAAAGCAGGGTACGCATCAGGCGATGGACGATATCCGTGAGTCCGTCGCGGAGCTGACGTACTATCGCGAAAACTTTATTAAGCTGTGATTTTGAGACCTGGCGCCTTGCGTGGCCGGGTTTTTGTCGTTAAATTGCTCAGCTTGCCGATTAAATAAGCACTTGAACTGATTTTCGAAAAAATCGCGTTGAGGGGGGTTGCAGCTAAAAGGATTTCTCGTATAATGCGCCTCCCGTAACGACAGAGAAATACGCGTTACGACAGCAACAAAAGCAGTACAAATTTGCGGGAATAGCTCAGTTGGTAGAGCACGACCTTGCCAAGGTCGGGGTCGCGAGT
>NZ_JACASJ010000064.1:0-29295 GCF_013391025.1 Enterobacter sp. SECR19-1250
CCATACCGCCATACTTCTTACGCCAGGTGTAAAACGTGGCATCGGAAATGGCATGCTTGCGGCAGAGTTCACGGGCGGGTACCCCAGCTTCGGCTTCGCGGAGAATACTGATGATCTGTTCGTCGGAAAAACGCTTCTTCATGGGGATGTCCTCATGTGGCTTATGAAGACATTACTAACATCGGGGTGTACTAATCAACGGGGAGCAGGTCAAAATGTTCAAGTCTCAATACAGTGACCATTTCAGGATATCCGAAAAGTTTGATGTTCCCGGCTCCATGTCCGTAAACATTGATTTGCTTGACGGATATACAAATCAGGCTGCGACCGCCAGACTTGAGTTGATGAAAAGAGGGAAGTCGCCTAGACCTGTAGTTAGAAATAACAGCACGGCGGCCGGAAGCAGCAACACGAGTAGGAATTTTACTCATCCGGTAATTTTTCTTAGCTTGAAGCGTCTTTACCCTATCGCGGCCAGAGACTACAAGCTAGGCGACTTTGATTATCTAGAGCATCACAAGAAAGATTTCATTGCGCTAACGAACGAGCTTCTTAACCGCAACGCATCGCTTGCAACAGGGACTGATGGAACTATCAGTTCTGCGGTGGCGCATGGGGAGAACTACGACCAAGACTCTGTTTCGGCGGGTGAGGACAATGCAGGCCAGATCATATTGGCCTTGATGTCTTTCAGAAAGTTGAAGGAAGAGTATGCTGACTATAAAGGTGGTTTGCTTTTAATCGACGAGGCTGATGCTGGGCTATTTCCGACTGCACAAGTAAATCTACTAAAGATGCTTGATCGCGAGTGCAAGAGCTTGGATCTTCAAGTTGTCATGACTTCGCATTCGCCGGTTCTGATTGAATATGCGTATGAGCAGAGTCGTCAGTTCAGAAGAAAGTACAAGACCATTTATTTGAGCAACACCTACGGCAATGTCCAGGTGATGCAAGACTGGTCATGGGCACAAATTAGTGCAGACATCAACACAAAGACCATTGATACGTCATCTGGAGTTTCACTGCCTCGCATAAATATCTATTTCGAAGACAAAGAGGCCGAAGATTTTTTTGCAACTTTGATGTTTAGGCAGCCAATAAAGAAGTTCACAAATCCGATGTCGGAAGTGTCACTCGGATGCTCTAATTATCTTCAGTTGATCCAGAAGAAACTCCCTGAGTTCTCGGAAAGAAGCATCGTCTGCTTAGATGCAGATCAAGACTCTCAGGTTACAGGGAAGAGCTATAAGACAGTGACCCTCTTGCCTGGGCATCTCCCACCTGACCAGCTTGTGTTCGAGCACTTGTACAATCTCCCTGCCGCCCATCCATTTTGGAAGAATGATTTGCAGTTCACAAGAGATGTTTTCACCAATGCAGCTCGCGAGGTTTTGAACGAGTTTTCAATCAACGGGGATTCTGTTGAGGTGAAGGAGCGGGTGGCTGCATACACTGGAACCAAGAAGCCGAGAGAGGTTTTTAAGCGTTTTTATAAGGGTGTCGAATTTCAGAAATTGCTCACATCTGGAGTCAAGCCCTACAATCCTTGGAAGCATTGGATAGATAACAATCCAATGCTTATTAACGAATTCTTGGAGAATTTCAAGACGGCTGTTCACGGTGTGATGAGCACAGGGTATGCTGTGGACGTCACCAAGTTGGCCGCCTTGGAAGTTAAGCCAAGAAAGGTATAACGATGTTCTCAAACAGACTGTATAGCCCTCTGCGCTACCCTGGCGGGAAGGCGCCATTTGCTCCATTTATTGCAAAAATAATGGAAACGAATGGTGTCACGGGAGGGCATTACTTGGAGCCATACGCTGGCGGGGCAGGCGTTGCGCTTGATCTACTCTTTCATGGGCACGCAAGTCATATCCACATCAACGATGCTGATCCTGCCGTATATGCTTTTTGGGTTGCTGTAACAAAGCATTCAACTGAGCTTCTTGATTTACTCGAATCCACCCCTATTACCATTGAAGAATGGTTTAGATGGCGAACCGTTTTACGAGAAGATTCCGTTGCCAGCCTAGTCGATAAAGGATTTGCGACTTTGTTCATGAATCGGACGAATCGGTCTGGAATTCTCAAGGCAGGCGTCATTGGTGGAAAGAGTCAGAACGGGAACTACAAGCTGGACGCTAGATTTAAGAAGGACGTTGTTGCTTCACGCATTCGTGAAATCGCCCGGCGACAGAGTGACATATCGGTGTATTGTGAAGATTCACTGTGCCTTCTGAATCGCTGCTCGGATTTTTTGCCAAAACAATCTCTGATCTACCTCGACCCTCCATACTACGTTAAGGGAAAGGGGTTGTATCGAAATTACTACGAGCATGATGACCACGCGGCCATTGCCAAAGTCATTCAACAGAAGAAGTTCAAATGGCCTTGGGTCGTGTCTTATGACAACGCCGAAGAAATTTGCGCCATGTATCGCATGAGCCAATCGTTGAGCTATGGTCTGAACTACACCGCACAAAGACGATACGTTGGTAATGAGGTAATGTTCTTCAGTCAGAACTTGACAGTGCCTGATGAAGCCATTCCTCAAACTAGGGCGGTGAGCTAAAAACGCCCCGCCGCAATGGGCGGAGCGCTGCGGCGGTCACGCCGCCTGGGGCTTGCTGCGCGACCAGATCAGGTCGTGCGTGCCATCCTCGCTTTCGATCAGGCGGGCATAGACCGTGGCTGGGAACGATGGATCGTCGAGGGTCACGGAGATGTACTCCCGCCCGGCCTCGCTGGTCTTCTTCCACGCCGCGCCAATGTCGTGGCTGGCCGCCTGCAAGCGGAAGTCAGGGGCCTTCTCGTTGTCCCCCTTGTCGTTGGGAACCAGCTTGACCTTGACGTTGAGCGTCAGGGTGCGAAGCGTGCCGGCGAAGCCGTCTTTCTCTGCGGTGAAGGTGCCGATGTTGGCCATGATGTTTTCTCCTTTCGGTTGAACAAGGTTCGCGCCCATCGCGTCCTTGTTGTGATTCGGCCGGCGGGGGACGGGCTGGCTGCACCGCTTGCGGTCGGAACGCAGTGGAGAACCGGAAGGCGAAAAGAATTTGCTGCGCGAGGAAGCCGCGCAGCGGCGGGGAAATTGTTTTCGCCGGACGGTTGCAGCCATGAAGCCCGAGGCGCAGCCGCGCCCCCGCCAGGATTCACAACGAGACAAGGACGCCTTGGGCCGAACCGCTCCGAAAGGAGATGGGGCCGGCTCGGCATCCCGGCATGAAGGCTGCTCCGGCTCGCCCGCTAACGCGGGCCAGGTCAACCACCCGACGACAGGCGAGAACGCCCCTGCCGCACCTTGCGGTGCCGGTCTTGAGGCGTGGCGTGGAAGCTCCATAGCGATGCCGGGCGGGTTGTCCGTGAACCGTCCTTCGTGATGTGACAGGCGGGAACCGCCAGCGTTGAGGACGGCACGCATTTGCACAACCTGCCGCAGCAAGCGCCAGCGTGTTCGCCAGCGCCGCGCCCATCGCGGCGGGGCGCTGGCCGGGCCGATCCGGCGTAGGCCGGTTCGGCGGTGTTCAAGGGGTGCCAAGCATCGCGCGGCGGGGATAGCCCGCAGGGCTTTCCCCTGGAGGCAAGCGCGAGCGCGCAGCGCCGCAGGCGCGAAGGCGTGAGCAACTGTCTTAAAAGTCAAGACAGCGCATCGTGAAAATATCGAATTTCGTTATCGTTATTCGATATGAAAGAAAAACCAACACCCCGCGCCATGGAGCACCACGACCTGCTGTCGGGGCTGATCCGCCTGCACGTGCTGCACCACGCGGCCGAGCAGGAGATCTATGGGCAGTGGATGATCGACGAACTGGCCCACCACGGCTATCGCCTCTCCCCAGGAACGCTGTACCCGATGCTGCACAAGATGGAGCGCGACGGCTACCTCGTCTCCCGCCAGGAGCGTGAAGGGCGCACCGTGCGCAAGCTCTACACGATCACGCCCAAGGGCATGGAAGGCTTGGCGCTGGCCAAGGAACGCATCTGGGAGTTCACCGGGGAGGCAATGCACAAATGACAGATTCCACCAACACCTTGCAGCATGAGGCCGCAGCCGCGCGCGGCTCACCCGTCGAAGTCTTTGGCGCCTTCCTCAAGCTGGGGCTGACCTCCTTCGGCGGGCCGATCGCGCACCTGGGCTATTTCCGCTCGGAGTTTGTCGAGCGCCGCCACTGGCTGGATGACCGCAGCTACTCCGATCTGGTCGCCCTGTGCCAATTCCTGCCGGGCCCAGCCAGCAGCCAGGTAGGCATGGCGCTGGGGCTGGGCCGCGCGGGCTGGCTGGGCCTGCTGGCGGCCTGGGCGGGATTCACCTTGCCGTCGGCGATTGCGCTGATCCTGTTCGCCTTCGGCATCGCGGAGTACCAGGGGCTGGCCCAGTCGGGCTGGGTGCATGGGCTCAAGGTGGTAGCCGTGGCCATCGTGGCGCAAGCTGTCTGGGGAATGGCCAAGTCACTGTGCCCGGATCGGCCGCGTGCTGCCCTAGCCATTCTGGCGGCGCTGCTGACCATGATCCTGCCCTCGGCTGCAGGCCAGCTTGCCGCCATTGCAATGACAGGACTGTTGGGCTGGTGGACATTGAAGATCGCGCAACCCGGCGGCGGCCGAGCCCACAGTTACCCCGTCTCGCGCAAGCTGGGCATCGTGGCACTGCTGCTGTTCGCCGCACCGCTCGTCGGGCTACCCCTATGGGCGGCAGCCACGGGCTCATCCACGATCGCGCTGCTAGAAGGCGTGTACCGCTCCGGCGCACTGGTCTTTGGTGGCGGGCACGTCGTGCTGCCGCTGCTGCAAGCCGCCGTGGTGCCCAGCGGCATCGTGAGCAACGCCGACTTCCTAGCCGGCTACGGTGCGGCGCAGGCCGTGCCGGGGCCGCTGTTCACGTTCTCGGCCTATCTCGGCGCCGTCGCACAGGGGCCGCTGCATGGCTGGATCGGTGGTCTGGCACTGCTGGGCACCATCTTCCTGCCGGCCTTCTTCGTGCTGGTCGGTGCGCTGCCGTTCTGGGAAGGACTGCGCCACCGCGCGGGCATCCAGACGGCCATGGCGGGCATCAATGCCGGCGTGGTCGGCATCCTGGTGTCCGCGCTGTACGACCCGGTGTGGACGAGCGCTATCCACGGCAAGGCGGATTTCGGGCTGGCACTGCTCTCGTTCGGGCTGCTGACGGTGGGACGTGTGCCGCCAGCGCTCGTGGTGCTGCTGGCCGGGCTCGCGGGCTGGGTCATGGCGATGGGTATCTGAAGCCCAGGCGCCAGGACATAGGGACACCGCCACCATCTAGAAAGTCATGCCGGTGCAAGCGGCTCATTCCATGGCTGCCCGGTTTTGACCATGGCGTTCATGATGACCAACAGCTTGCGCATGCATGCCACGATAGCCACTTTCTTCGGCTTGCCAGCCGCCAGCAGGCGCTCATAGTACTGCCGTATCACGGCGTTGTAGCGCATGGCGACGATGGCGGCCATGTACAACGCACTCCTGACCGTGGCCCGTCCGCCGCAAATGATGCGTTTGCCGCGCGCCTGGCCCGAGTCCCGGTTCATCGGTGCGACCCCCACCAGCGCGCAGATCTGCTTGGCCTTGAGTTGGCCTAGCTCCGGCAGCTCGGAAATCAGCGTCGCAGCCGTCGCCGGGCCAACGCCCTTGACGCTCTTGAGCAAGGCGGCCAGATTGGATTGGTGCTGGGCCAGGTGTTCCGCAATCTTCCGATCCAGCGTCTCAAGCTGAGTCGAGAGCATATCCATCAGTTCCGCAATATCCTGCACCACCTCCGCGTGCGCCATGTGTTTGCGTTGGCGCTCGCTGACCAGCAAGCGCACCAACTGTCGACGCCGAAGTACCAACGCATGCAGATACTGCTGCGCTTGGTCTGGCATTGGCTTGATGAAGCGATCTCGATCAGGCCGCAGATTCAGCACCTGGGCCAATTCCGCCAGCATCCTGGCATCCACGCTGTCGGTCTTGACCAATCGCCCCATGGCCTTGGCGAAGTCCCGGGCTTGCCGAGGGTTGATGACGACGACGGCAAACCCCGCAGCCTGGAGCGCGCAGGCACAGGCCAGTTGGTACTGCCCGGTCGCTTCCATCACGATCAGCGAGACCTGATGGCTCTTCAGCACCTCGATCAACGCTTGATGCCCGGCGCCATCGTTGCTGAATATTGCCGTGGACTGCTCGTGCCCAATGGCTACATCCATGGTCTTCTTGGAGATGTCGATTCCGACTGCGACTTGATTGGCCATGATCCCTGCGTCCCTTCCTTGCAAATGCGAACGGCGTTCACGCAACTGTTCGGGCTTTCAGAGATCGGGCGCAAGCATGCGCCCAGGACTCACGCACGGGCTCGAGAGGCACCGAGGGATGACGGGCTACATGCTGCGGCCAACCCCGAACCCTGACAGGTCCGGGCGTGACGGCACTGCCGAACACGCACTTCAAAGATACAAGGGATTGAAGCCGAATGGCCGTGACGGCGAAGTCGGCGCGGGGCGAAGCCCGCAAAGCCCGGCGGCGCATCGCGCCGACACGCCCAGGCCGTTCTATATTTTGAGGAAGAAAGCCAAGACCAGTCCATGACCCTCCAGCTCCGACACGAAACCCCGGACGACACTTCCGCCATCGAGGCAGTGACGGTGGCCGCCTTTGCCGATGCGCCACACACCAGCCACACCGAGCAATTCATCGTGCGGGCCTTGCGAGCCGCCGGCGAGCTGATGCTTTCCATCGTGGCCGAAGAACGCGGCCAAGTCGTCGGCCACGTCGCGCTGTCGCCGGTGACGATCACCGATGACCACGGGCGACAGGCCCAAGGCTGGTACGGCCTGGGGCCAATCTCCGTCCTGCCGCAAAGGCAGCGGCAAGGAATCGGTTCGCGCCTGATGGAACAGGCGCTGTCCGAACTGCGGGCCATGCAAGCCGCAGGCTGCGTGCTGCTGGGAGATCCCGCGTACTACGCGCGCTTTGGTTTTGAGGCCCACGCGGGCCTGCAACTGCCGGGCGTGCCGCCCGGCTACTTCATGGCGCTGGCCCTGCACGGGCCAGTGCCGGAAGGCGTCGCGCACTACAGCGATGCCTTCAACGCCGCCGCCTGAGCCACCGCGAAGGCGGCGGTGTTTTGGTTCGGCTGTTGGCCTTGAACACCGGGCGCGGCCACCGCCGCGCCCGGATTTGCGTTTCACCGCGCCCAGGACGGAACGGCCTGGGCGCGGTGCTGTTCGGGTTATTCCTTCGTCTCGATGAGCCACCACACGGCACGCGGCAAGGCGCGGCCCGTGATGGGGTGAATGTCGGTCAGGTCAGCGCGAGCTGACCAGCCCGAGGGCGGACGGTAGCCGCGCACGTCGCCATCGCCGTGCCAGCGGCGGGCGCGTACCGCGCCGGGGGCGTAGATCGCAGCCATGCGTGGGCGGCTGGTGGTGGTGCGGGTCATGGGGCGTTTTCCTTCCAGCGAAGCGCCCCGGTCGAGGCCGGGGCGCTTGCTGTCGGCGTGGGTCAAGCGGCCAGCGCCACGGCGGGTTCATCCGCCATTGCCTCGGCATCCTCCGGGGCGTCGTCCTGCTCCTGCGGTTCTGCCTGCGTGGCTTCCTGCGTGCCTTCGGTGGCGAAGATGGCAGGCATCCAGCCGGTTCCGTCCGCCAGCCGCTCGGCTTCGCTGGCAATGTCGGCCTTCTTCAACTTCGCCAGCCGGGTGACGTGCGACGGGGCGAACTGCTCCACGGCTTCCAGAATCGCAGCCTTCGGTACATGCCGGAAATAACCCTCATTGGTGGGCTTCCACCATGCGGCCATGTCCAGCCCTACGGCCTGCGCCAGTTCCTCGCTCGGCTGCTGCCGCGTGGTGCGGGGTGTCACCACGTCCACCGTGACGGCCACGCATACCGCCAGCAGCCGCACCAGTTCGTCTTGCGACTTCGCCAGCAGCGCGGCGAACAGATCGGCGCTGTCCTGCGGCAAGCCTTCACCTGCCACCTGTTGCAGTTCGCGCAACGCCACGGCAGCAGGCGATTCCGGCCAGTCCGGGGCCATGCCTTCCAGCCGGTCTTGCACTTTCAGGCTCACGCCCAACGGCAGGTCGTGGCCGTAGTGGCTTTCCTGCAATACGGTCTGCACCATGCCATGCACCAGCGCGGCCAGCGCCACTTGCGGATGCCGGGCGATTTCGATTTGCAGCGCCGCCGTGCGGTGGGCGCTCAACCGCTGCGCCAGCCGGTCGGACATGGCGGCAGTCCTGGGCTGCCCGTCGCCGTCTCCGTCCTCGCCTTCGTCGTCGTTCCCGGCATCCTCGCCGCTGAAACCTTGGCGCAGGCGTTCCAGCGTGCGCAGCGCCTTGGCCTCGGCCTCGCGCATCAGCCCGCGATGAATCACGGCCTGCCCGTTGCGGTCGATGGTGATGATGGCACCGGCTGCGGCCTTCACGGTCGGGCTGTAGTCCTGCAAGCCATCTTCCAGCGCCTGCAACTGCTCGCCCACGGCTTTGCCTTCCTCTTGCAGCGCGTCGGCCTTGTCCTCGTCGTCGGCGTCCAGCGCGTCATCCACGGCTGAGGCCAGTTCCTGCATCTTGGATTGCAGCTTCTCGATGCGCTGCGCTTCGCGCTTGGTCGGCTCGCGCCGTTCCCTCGGCGCACGCTGGAAAGCGTGCAGGTCGGCATGAGTCACGCCCGGCGTGGCATCCACCCATGCCCAGCCTTCGGCCTTCACCTGGGCGGCGATGCCCGCTAGCCGGTCTTGCGCCAGCCTGTCCAGCAGCGCGGCATCGGTCAGATACACGCCCGCGTCACCTTCGGCGAACAGGTCACGGCGCACGCCACCGCCTGCGGCTTCGTAGGTGTCCAGCCCGACGAAGCGCACCAGCGGGTGCCGGTAGGCGTCGATTTCCCTTTCGGTGAGGCGGTCGCGCAGCGCGGACGGCTGGCGCTGCCACGTTGGCGCATCGTAGAAGGCGGCTTCCTGCGCGGCGTGGTCGTCGGTGATGGCAAGGGCCATCAACTGGTCAAGGCTCACGGCATCGGCCCGATAGTCGGCCATTAGGCGCGGCGAGACATTGGCGAGTTTCAGGCGGCGCTGCACCACCAGCGGCGTGACGGAAAAATCCGCTGCAATGTCCTCGATGGGTCGGCCTTCGGCCACCAGCGCGGCGAATGCCTCGAACTGGTCTG
Organism: Enterobacter sp. SECR19-1250; assembly: GCF_013391025.1. Lineage (NCBI taxonomy): Bacteria > Pseudomonadati > Pseudomonadota > Gammaproteobacteria > Enterobacterales > Enterobacteriaceae > Enterobacter > Enterobacter sp. SECR19-1250. The sequence goes on from NZ_JACASJ010000064.1 coordinate 9,153, forward strand.
CGGGGTGCATGGCTTCGCGCTGCACGTTCTCGGTGAGGCTGGCGGTGCGGGCCGTGCCATCGGCCACCAGCAGGCAAGGCACCTCCCATTCCTTGCTGATGCGGTGCTTCTTCGCCAGCAGCTTCAACGCGGCCAGCCTGCGGCCACCGGCCACGACTTCGTAATGCGCGCCATCGGCGGATGCAATCACGATCAGGTTTTGCAGCAGGCCCACGCGCTGGATGCTCGCGGCGAGCTCGGGGATGGACATTCGCGGGGTCTTGCGCACGTTGCGGCCCGTGGGGCGCAGCACCAGCCGCGACAGCGGAACCAGAGTCAGGTTCTTGGTCGGGTCGGCGGCTTCCAGCGGGACAGCGGCGGCGGCATTGACGGCGTGGGCTTCGGTGTAGGTGATGGCGTTCATGGTGATAACTCCTAACGGTTCAGGGATGCAGCAGCGAGGGATGCGGCAAGGGCTGCTGCCTGCCCCTGCCGCGTGGGGAATCAGGCTTTCAACTGGCGCAGGCCATCGGCCAGCATCCAGAGGGCGCGATTGAGGCGCACATCGGAATCAATGCCCTGCACGGGGCGGGTTTGCTGGCGGCGTCCGTTGGCGCTGCGGCCATGCAATCCGCCTTTGGTCAGGTTTTCTTGGGTGCGGTTGAACACGCTCCACAGGTCGGGGCGGCGGTCGTCGAACCGGCGCGGCATCAGGATTTGCGATTCGGTGATGGGCGCGGGCTTGTTGTCGGTGGGGTCGTACTTGAGGGCCAGCGCGGCGCGGGCGAATACTTCGGCCTCGCCTTCGTCCAGCGTGATCGCGCGCATGGCATCGCGGGAATCCTTCACCCGGTCGAAGCCGCGCAAGACTTCGTAAGCGCCTTCGATGACATGCCCGGAAACGTCGCCCTTGTGGGGTACGCGCACATCGGCCACGGTGTCGCCGCACACCAGCCCATTGCTGCAAACGAAGCGGAACATTCCGGCCAGCATCTGATAGCTGCTGGTGCCGTCATGGGAGTTCAGCAGGATGATTTCGTTGGCCTCGCGGCCGTTGATCTGGCTGGCATGGCGCAGCCGAATCATGTGCTTGGTGTAGTCGCGGCGGTCGTCGTGGCGCACGCGGGTTTGCGTCACCATGAAAGGCTCGAAGCCTTCCCCGCGCAGTTCTTGCAGCACGGTGGCGGTGGGGATGTAGCTGTACCGCTCGGAGCGGCTTTCGTGCGGAGCCTCGGCGAAGATGGACGGGGCCACGGCCCGGATTTGGTCATCGGACAAGGGGCGTTCCGAACGCAGCACCGGGGAACGGGAAGCGAAACGGGATGCGAGTTGCATGGTCTTTCTCCTGACAAAAAGAGGTTTGCTGTTCACACCGCACACCGGATTCCTAGATTCGGAAGCCCAGCCTTTCGGCTGTTCGGTGCGGTCGGCACGAGGAACCCGGTTGGCCCTGTTGCCACCGTCTTTCCTGAGTTCATCGCCCGCGACGGTCAGGAGCGCGCGAACGGATGCCGTCAAGGAGGCAAGCGCAGGGTTGGTGCGGCCCGCAGGCGCAGCCGAGGACACGGCCCTGCGCGCCTTGACGGCACACGGGCGCGGGCTACAGTCGCGGTGAAGGTGATGAAGTCAGGGGAGACGGCTGGACAAGGCAACGGCCATCCCACACGCCGACCGCACGGCAAGCGAAGCGCGCAGGCCCGGATCTAGGAATCCGGGCCGGAGGCGTCAGCCGAGCGGAGCGAGGGAACGATGGAAGCCCGACAGGGGCGAAACCCCGAAGGGGGTTCGATGCGCTACGCGCACGACAGCGCGACCGGCCATGTTTCTTGGCCGGGGACGCACAGCCTTCAAGGTTCGATGAGCACCAGGCGCAACACGCCCCACGCATCGGGAAGCGGGTTCTGCTGTGACTGCGGATTTCTGGCCGAGCCGGCGCAGCCGGTTCGGCGGCTTTTAGGGGTGCCAAGCATCGCGCGGCGGGGATAGCCCGCAGGGCTTTCCCTTAGAGGCAAGCGAAGCGCGCAGCGCCCCGGAAGGGGCGCGAAGGCATCAGGCCGAGTCGTCAGGACGCAGGCTGGATTCCGCAACCGGCACCCACGGCGAAGTCGAGTTCAGCAGATAGCGCGCTCCACGCGCGTAGTGACCGCAAAGGCCACTCGGCCGGTAGAACCCGGTGACGCGGCGACGAAACTGCACGCCGTATTCGTTGGTGTAGATCACCGCGTCGCCGATCTTGAAGCGCAGCGGCTGGCCGTTCTCCGGCGCGAATGGCTTGAGCGCATCGTGCTGCGCCGTGATTTCGATGATGTAGTCGTGATGGCTGCTCATGGCATTGATCTCCTGTGATGGTCGAGAAAGCGCAAGGAGCGCCTTGCGGCGCTCCAAGGGGCGGGTCAGACAGCGATCCGCCCGGCCAGCCGCGCATCGCGCGCGTAGGCGCTCAACCGCTTCTCGGCGCGGAAAGACAGGTCGCGCTCGATCGGCAGGCCCAGCCCGCCGCGCACCGTCGCCAGCTCGCCCAAGCTGACCCAGCCGATTTCCGGCATCCCCAGGCCCAAGTCGCAAAGACCAAAGGCGTGATCGTGGTCGCCGGGATCAATCTCGGTCAGCAGCCAGGTCGCGCCGGCGTCCGGCGTGAACAGCTTGACCACGGGCGCCGGATCGAAGTCCGCGTTCTCCAAGGATTCGCGGCCGTTGGCCAGCAGCACGATGCGCTGTTCGTCAGTGATGAGTGCGTTGTTCATGGTGAACTCCTGAAAGGTTGCCGGGCGGAATTGCCCGACCCTTCCGGGGCACGGCGCAGCGCAAGCAGTCAGGGGTCGCAGACGGCCGCCAGGACGCAAGCGCGCATGGCGCGCGCAGCCCTTGACGGCGAGAACGCCGTGGCACGATGAGGGAAACAGCAAGACCGCCTCCCTCGCACCTCCACGCACCCCGGCTTTGGGGCAAGTGCGTAGCACGCGCAGGCCCGTGAGGGCCGGAGTTGCGCCAACGGACGCAGCAAAAAGGGGGCCGAAGCCCCCTTGGTCAAGTTAGATCGCGTTTGGTGAAGGACACAACGCTACATGCGTGGCCAACCTTGATGTAGGTCGTCCACGATCAGAAGGTGGTGGTGTCGGCCCTGGCCTGAATGTTCGCGCATATGCGGATGATCCGGCGGTAGATCCGGGTGGTCATGGGCGATATCCGATGGATCGCCGGCAGGCCAAAGCATTAGCGCAAGCACTACACCGGCGAGGCCAATCAACGACATAACGATGAAGGTTGATTGCAGTCCGAAGGCAGCACCGAAGCGTCCCGCCAGCGGGTAGCAGATCAGCCAGCAGGCATGTGACAGCGCAAACTGTGCAGCGAATAGCGCAGGCCGATCCTCGGCATGGGCGGAACGGCGCAGCAGCCGACCAGAAGGCGTTTGTGCCACGCTGTAGCCGAAACCAATCACCAGCCAAAGTGGAAGCAACAGAACATAAGACGGAATCAGCGCCCCGATGGCCGTACCGATAACCAGCACCGCCGCTCCCGTGATCATGACAGGTCGATCCGCTAATTTGTTGAGCAGCCCAGGCAGTGCAAATGCAGCGATCATCGAGCCGCCCCCAAACGCCGCCAAAGCCCAAGCTACTTCTGCTTCGCCCAGGCCGAAGCGTGCCTTGACGATGACCACCGTATTCACTATCACCATCGCACCTGCTGCTGACACGGCGAGGCTAACTGCCAGAAGTCCTCGCAGCCGCGGCGTTGCAAGGTAGAGGCGAACGCCCCGCGTGGTGCGCTCCCAGATGCCGCGACGTGGGCCAGGTGTCGAGGCGGGCAACATCACGCTGACCACCAGCGCGGCCGAGACAAGGAAGCCAAGCACTGTCCCGGCAAACAGGTTGTGGAAGCTGATGATGGTCAGCAGCGCAGCCGCCAGCATCGGGGAAACCAGGCTTTCAAGGTCGTAGGCCAGCCGCGAAAGCGACAGCGCCTTCGTGTACTCCTCCTCGTCAGGCAGGATGTCCGGGATGGTCGCCTGAAAGGTCGGCGTGAATCCGGCAGAAGCCGCCTGCAACACGAAGATCAGGAGATAGATTTGCCAGACCTCGGTGACGAAGGGCAGGCAGAGAGCCACGGCGGCTCGAATTAGGTCAAGTGCGACCAGCAGCGACCTACGCGGCAAGCGGTCGGCGAACGCCTGAGCGATCGGGGCGATGCCAACATAAGCAAGCATCTTGATAGCCAGCGCCGTACCAAGCACCGCTCCGGCGTCCGCGCCCGCCAGTTCGTAGGCGAGTAGGCCCAGCGCCACAGTCATCAGGCCGGTGCCCACTAGCGCGATCACTTGCGCAGCGAACAGGTGGCGATAGGTGCGGTTCTTAAGGACAGCGAGCATAAGTCGGCCTCATAGGAGTTTTGCGAGTGCCTTCATTTCACTCAGGACGGAAGCTGCATCATGGTCAAGGCAATGGTCGATGTGGTCATGAATCAGGGCACGCTTTGCTGCCGTTACCGCGCTTTCTACCGCCGAGAGCTGGCGGGCAATATCGAGGCAAGGTTCCTCCGCCTCGATCATGCCGATAACGTGCCGAAGGTGGCCTTCGGCACGCTTGAGCCGCTTCACAAGGGCAGGATGACTGGCGTGTTTGTGTGATTCCGTCATACGGCAATTATATCCCCCTAGGGGGGGATGCGTCTAACGGCAATAATGCTTTGCCACAAATGGAGTGACGTGCCAGCGCAGCAGAAGAAAGTGCGCCATCCCGCAGGGACGACGCACCGAAGGCAGCGTGGCGCGGCTAGCTTGCCGCCGTTGCTGCCATCGACTGCAACTGGTCGATCACGCCAGGCTCTACAAACACGCAAGCCTGCTTGTCCTCGATCGGCACGTTGAACACCTCGGCAAACACCGTGCGCCGCAGGTGGGCCAGTCGGCCCGTGCGATACGCCTGCTCCGGCTTCATGCGGCCACCGGCCTGCGAGCCGCTACGCTGTGGATCGCATTCGACCAGTGCGACGAAGCCGTCATCGGACAGCCTCTGATGCTCGGGGCACAGGCCCCAGCCCGTCGCCGTGTGGCGTTCCATGCTCGCGCGCAGGCGCTTGTCCAGCAGGATCGCGCCGGTATCGAACGCCGTGCCGCAGACCAGGCAAACGTGCTGTTCGAGGGAAACGTGTGATTTGTCGTTCATGACGGTTCTCCGGTTGCAAGGGCGGAATTGCCCGGAACCGTCGAAGTCACGGCGCAGCGCAGCAGTCAGGGGGCGCAGCCGACCGCCAGGACGCAAGCGCGCATGGCGCGCGCAGCCCTTGACGGCGAGAACGCCGTGATACGGTGAAGGGACACAGCAAGACCGCCCCCTCACGCCATCCACGCGCGAAGGGTTTTCGGCAAGCGGAGCGCGCAGGCCCGCCAGGGCCGGAGGCGTCAGTGATGGAAGCCCGCATGGGGCGAGACTCGCGCAGCGAGGCTCGATGCGCAGCACGACAGCGCGACGGCGGCACGCCGGGACGCCCGACTACTGGTGACAGGACTACTCGGTGTCGGTCTTGCGCTGCTCGATCTGCAACTGCGCCCGCTGCGTTGCCTGTTGCAGCCGCTCCACCAGCACGCCCCTTGGCGGCAAAGCGGTCAGGTACTCGGCGACGTGGATGCCCGACTTGTCCAGCTCCAGCAATTCGATCTGCTCGCGCTTCTTGCCGGTACAAAGGATGATCCCCAGCGGCGAGGCTTCTTCCGGCTCCCGTTCGTGCTTGTCGAGCCAACGAAGGTAAAGCTCCATCTGGCCTTTATAGGCCGCCTTGAACTCGCCGACCTTTAACTCCACCGCCACCAGCCGCCGCAGCTTGCGGTTGTAGAACAGCAGATCGAGGTGGAAATCCTCGTCGTCAATCGGAATGCGTTTCTGCCGGGCCACGAAGCTGAAACCCGCGCCCAGCTCCAGCAAGAACGACTCCATTTCGCGGATGATCGCCGCCTCCAAGTCGCCTTCCTGCCAAGTGTCGCGCAGCCCGAGGAAGTCGAGGATGTACGGGTCGCGCATGACCAGGGCGGGCGACATGCGCTGCGCATCGCGCATCGTCGCCAGTTCCTGCGCGATCGTCTCGCCCGGCTTCTGCGACAGCGCCGTGCGCTCGTACAGCATCGAGTCGATGCGCTCGCGCAGCGTCCGCACGCTCCAGTGTTCGGCACTCGCCATCTGCACGTAGTATTGCCGCTGGAGCGGGTCTTTCAGCGGCAGCAGCGCCAGGAAATGCGACCAGCTCAATTGTCGTGACAGCGTCACGACAATTGGCTCGTCCGGGTAGGTGGCGGCGAACTGCACCATGCGGCGCAGGTTCTTGTCCGCGAAGCTGCGCCCGTAGTCGCGCACAAGCTGCGCCGCCAGCGTCGGCAGGATTTCCTCGCCGTACCCGGCTCGCTGGCCGGCCAGCACCTCCGTATGGATGCGCTGGCCGATGCGCCAGAACAGCAGGGTCAGTTCGGCATTGACCGTCGAGGCGGCGCGCTGCCGCGCCGCCTCGATCAGTGCCCGAATGTCCCCCAGCAGCGCCGAAGGTGCTGCTGACGATGCTGCGGATGGCCGGCGCGCGTTCATGCTGCCGCCTCCGTAAGCTGCCGCGCGCCCGTGATGGCCTGGCGCCGACTGGCCACCAGTTCGGCCGCCTCGCGCACCGGCTTGTCTTCGGTGTGGACGTAGTGCATGAACATCGCCACGGTCTTGTGGCCCGTCAGCTTCATGCCCACTTTGGTCGGCACGCCCGAATTGGCAATGTCGGTGGTCGAGCGATGGCGGATGCCGTGCGTGCCGACGTGCGGGACGCCGGCGGCCTTGAGCGCCCGGCACCAGCCGCCATAGTGCTCGCCAAAGGTCAGGTGCTTGGCCGGGTCGTTCGGCGACGGCAAGACATAGGGGCAACCCTCCCGGCGTGGCGCCGTCGAAAGCAGCCGATAGGCTTCCTCGCTCATGGGCTTGGATACGCCGCCGGTCTTGCTGTCGGGCCACACCACGCGCCGGTTCTCGAAGTCCAGCCAGCTCCATTCGAGCGGGCAGATTTCGGAGCGCCGGGCGGCAAACTCGAATTGCAGCCGGATCGCCAGCGGGATGACGTAGTTCTCCAGCCCTTCCGCCTCCAGCTTCTCCAGATGGCGGAAGATCCGCACCAGTTCCTCGTCCACGATGAGCCGGGTTTCCTTGCCCGGCGGGTACATCGGGACGTGGCGGCACGGATTCGTGCCGTCCGGGCGGAAGCCCCACACTTCGGCCAGGTTGAACATCTTGCGCAGCACGCCGAAGGTCTTGTTCGCCTCGGTCGGCTTGTAGGCCAGCTTCTCCATCAGCCCGGCAATATCGGGCCGCTTCACGTCCTGCACCTTCTTGCGGCCTAGCAGCGGGATGATGTTGCGGTCGATGACGCCCTGATAGCCTTCCTGTGTGCTGGGCTTGTTGCGCTTCTTGGAGTAGTCCTCCATGAATTTCTTGCACAACTCGGCCATCGTGGGTGCCTTGCGCGCCTCGGCCTTGGCCCCGCCGGGGTCGCCGCCCCGGCGAACCTCGGCCAGCCAGTCCTGTGCCTTGACCCGCGCCTGTTCGACGGTCAGCTCCCCGTATAGTCCTAGCGAGGGCTTGCGGGGCTGACCGGAGTTCGTGCGGTACTGGAGCATGAACACCCGGCGGCCCGTCGGGGTAATCTTGCACAGGAAGCCGGGCACCACGGTATCCCGCAGTTCGACGTCCTTGGCCTGGGGTTGCGCCGACTCCACGGCGGTCTTGGTGAGCTTGATCTTTGCCATGATGACTCCTTGGAACGACCCGGATTCCAGGAGCCAGATAGGAGCGGCGCGAGGGAAAACCGGATCAAGTTTCAGAAAGCACCGGCATATGATGGACGCGCGTAAGCTATTGATAAACCTGCTGTATCGAGCTGTGGCGCAGTCCAGCGAACTACCGGGCTGGAGTCATCGTGAAACAAAAAACCCGCCGAAGCGGGTTTCAAGGATTAATTCTATTTGTCACTATCCGTTGCAACTGTACTCACCATGGAGAGTCTTTCTTGCTGTCACGACAGCCGACTCTGCCTCCCCCATCGTCAGGAATGTACCGAGGTGGATAGCCTTGCCGTCTTTGTATATCTGGGCTCGCCATTTACCACTTTGCTTATGCAGGCTAACGCCTTTAATTCCGCTAGTGTTATCTGACCTAACTGATGCATTCCATCTGTTTTGAGATGTGCCCGCTGGTCTCAGATTGGTAATGTTGTTATTGCTTCTATTTCTGTCTTTATGATCGACCTGGCTCGGTAAAGTCCCGTGGTGAAGAGCAAAAATAACCCTATGCACCATTCGAAGTCGACCTTCGAAATTAACTTCCCAGTACCCGGATTTTTTAAGCGAACCAGCGCAATCTCCTGCCCGTGAAAATACTCTTCCGTTGCCGTTTATTTTGTCGTGTCGCCACCGAAGAAAGCTTGGCGATGATTCGTCGTAGTAGAGAGCGTCACGGAAGCGTTCAATCAATGATTCTTGTTCTTTCATATAAACCTCGTAGCAGGTTTCGTAGATGATGGGTGCGGCAGGGGTGTCTACGTTCACCCTCTTCGACTGGCCGGTCTAGCCGCACGTCAATTGTACCACAACGTGGATACTGGATAGCTTCACGTTGCGTCCTCTTAGCGTTGTTTTGGTGGTGGCAGCACTTTGCCTGATGAGGTTGTTTTACTCGGTTGATACCCGCTCAGTGGCGCTGGTCGGCAGCCATCGCAAAAACGCGCTGGCGCAGGAACATATTTACCGCAGCGATGACACGAGCAAGGATCTGCTGATCCAGAACCCGCCGCCATAACAATCAGAACCACGAGAAGCAACAGTAAAAGACCAATGACTGCGATCATGCGGCCTCCTTTGTGGTCCACTGCTTACGCTCTTTCGCCAGCTTATCAGCCAGCCCCTGGTTGAAAATGCTGCCGTCGTCGTTGAGCAACACCGGAATCTGGCTGCAGTAGCAGTTGTACCGGTTGCCGTTCTCAGCGTAGAAGTCCCGCACCTCTTCCGTGGTGTAGACCTTGCCGTGGCGGCTGGCGTGCCAGGTTCGCGTCGTAGGCTTGAGCGCTGACAGCCACAGCAGTCCAGTGTTAAGCCCCAGCCGATCAGCGGCCCAGTCGGTTTCGTTCCATTGCGCCTGCCGCAGCGCGCCGACCTGCTCAGTCTGAGCGATGGTCTTCGCCTTCGACATCGACACATCGAGGCGCTTACTAATGACGCTGGCCGTCTCGCGAGGGTTCACCCCACGCGCTACCGCATCGGTGATGATGTTGGTCAGGTCGCCACGGGCTGTGTCGCTGATGACCTTCCAGTCACTGAACGTTGTCAGCCTGGCCGTGGCCACCTGATTAAGGTGACCGGGGCTGCTTAAAAGCTGCTGCAGCGTCGTCTGGCTGGCGTATACCTGCGACTGCTGCGAGAGGTTGTTGAACGCCTCCAGCGTGCCGCGCTGCGCTTCTGCGACTACGTAATCCATAGCCCAGAGATTTTGCTCGCCACCTTCCAGCAGATGGTCATCAAGAATAGCCTGCACCGCCTCCAGCAAATCAGCCAGTTCCCGCGCTGACATGTCGTAGATGAACTTGCCAGCGTTGACCTGGTAGAGCCGAATATCCGCGCCGTTGTCGTGGCAAAGGAAATGCCAGTTATGGCTGTTTACCTCGCGCTCACGCCCGGTCAGGCGCTGGTCGAACAGGGCTTTCAGCGCGCGCTTGATGCCGAGATACCGACCTTCGATATCCCGGTACATCGCGGTTACCTGTTTTGCCGATCTGGTCGGGTCAACCTTGCTGCGCGGAACTATCGGCAACCCCACCTTTGCCGTCTGTTCTGGTGTCATCGGCCAGTGGATCATCGGTAGTCACCTTCTCGTCCGGTTTCGGCGGTTCTTTTGGCTCCGGTAGCGGGTCAAGCCCCACAATCTCGCGCAACTCATTTGCGGTAAACGGCGCGTCTCCACCATAGTAAGGCGTGGTTTTCTGCACGATGTCAGCGAGTTTCGAAGCGTTCTCGATCTTCTCTTTCTCGCCGGGCGCCAGCAGGTCACTCCACGAAATGGTGACCTCGCCTTTGGTCGGCGGGTCGATAATCCCAAGCGTCCAGAAGCGTTCCAGCAGCGCGGTGATCCGGTCCGTAAGGAAGCCATTTCGCCGAGTATTACGGCGGATAGCCCAGTCCGTTTTATCCTCATCGCTCGCCAGCCGACCGGTCTGCTGACCGAACAGGATGGTGAACGGGATTTGCACTGAGGCTGCCAGTTCGTTAGCAGTGACTTCCCAGGTCGGGCCCGGGTCGCCAGGCGTAACACTCAGAACGTGCATCTGCCCGGCCTGCATTACGGCCGCCGCATCGGTACCACGGTTAAGCTTGTTGACCTTATCGCCCATCGCTTCGCCGAGATCGGCATAGCCAGCCTTCTTAGCCTGGTCTGCCAGCGTGTTCATGTCGGTTTCTTTGCTGAATTCGACGGCGATCTGACGGCTGGCGTTCTTCAGGAAGCCCTCGGCGCCACCGCCGGATATCTTCTCGATATCGAGGCCTTTGTTGAAACCAGCCTCCAGCAGAGGTATTCCGGACAGGACGTTGTCGTCCTCAGACCCTTCACAGAACAGGATCACCCGGCTCGGGTGTACCGGTTCGCCGCGCAGCGGGCCGACGAATGACTCGTCTCCTACAGGTTGCTCGTTGAAGTTGAACATCAGTGGTTGAGCGAAAGTCGGTGAGAGTCGGTCATTATCCCACTCAGCTACCGTTAATTGCGGCTCCCATACAGGGATAAGCTTCACCAGGGCAGTCTCACCCAGATTTTTTACCAGTTTTATATCTACCGGCTCACTCCATGGCTTACTGTCCTTTATTTGCAGTATCAGGGCAGAGTAGCGCCCTACCATATTGCGGCGGTCAGCATCCTTCACCTTCGGCCACAGCTTCTTCATGAACTTGGTGACCTTCTTCTCCCAGTCATTTGTCGATTTCGAGACCTTCGTCACGTCACCGTCAACAATGACCGGATAGTCCTGCCAGCAGCCATCAAGCAGGCGATGCACCACAGCGAATCCAGCAGCGTTGCGGCGGTACATGTTGTAGAAGTCGTTGAAGGTGATAGTGCGCGGGTAGCCAAATTCCTGGTAAAGCGTCGGGCGCTTCGTGTTCCCGCCACCGATGCCGATGGCATTCAGGTAATTTGCTCGCCTCATTTCAGTGGCGAGGTTGTTCACAGCCATTTGAAGGCCGTTATCTTGTTCGCTCACTGGCGATGCTCCTTAAAAGAATACAGTGCCGACCTGTTTGCGGTTGTTCTTCGCTACTGCGAAATAACGGAAGCTGTCAGCGCCGTGCGATGTGAAGTCATGAAGCGGTTTATCTTTCCAGCAGCCGCGTTTGTCGTCCCACTCCTTGCGGTAGCCCTCAAGGTGAGAGATACCTTCTGAGCATTTCTCCTCATCGAATACGCATTTCGGGAGGATCTCACGCGCCGACTCAATGCCGGTATCGATGCCAGCTTTTGGCACCACTTTGAAATTCAGTGAGTACATCTGACCATCGATTTCGTAACCTTCACGCGCAAGCTCTTTGCGTGACTTAGCATCAGCGGCAAACTCACGGTTTTCGATGTCGTGCGGCCCCCAGTGCTCGCCGTACTCATAGCCGCGATCTTTCAGCACCTTCATGTAGTGCCTCAGCCCCTCGCCGGAGTTTTCGTAGTAGTCGATGATGTGGAACTCTTCGCCAACCTCGCGAACGAACCAGATCGCCGTGGAGTCGCCAACGCCGATATCCCAGAACGTGTGCACCGGCAGGTGTGAGTTATCAGGGATTTGGCCGATCCGCTTGTTGGTGTAGAGCCATCGGAACTGTTTGGCGTAATACGCGCCCTCGACCGACTGCTGGAACGCCTCGGCGGGAATGGTCGGGTATTCGCGCTTCATGTCGTCGCCGAGCGTTTTCTCTTTGGCGTAATACCAGGCTTTCTGGCGCTCATTGACGACTACGCCGTGCTTCGCCGCCATTTCAGCGAAGTACTCAAGCAGGCGCACCGGCAGTGATTCCACCGGGTCGATTGCGTACTGCGGATTCTTCCACCAGGAGAAGAAGAAAAACTTCCAGTCCAGCGCGGATAATGGCTTGCCCTGCAGCAACGCTTTCTCTGCCGTCTGGCAGTAATCGAAGAAGTAACCCGCCCGGCCCTCGGCTGTGCTCTCGATAGTAGCGAAGCATCCAGTCGATACCGCCTCAAACGCACCAGTGACGATCTCACGGGCTTTGTCCGGATACTTGGCGCATATCTTCCCGAACTCGGAAACGTGCAGGTAGCGCAGCGTACCGCCACGAAACGACGTGCTGACGTATAGTGAGCCGCCCTTCTTGAAGACGAGCTCGCCGGAAGAGTCATTGCTGGCCGGGTTGGCCGCCTTTATCTCTGCAGGCAGCTTATCGTATGCGTACTTCACCTTTTCGCGAAACAGGCGCTTTGCGTCATTCAGCGTGTGGGCAATCAGCGCACACTTCGCCGACTCGAATAGGGCCGCGTCGAGCTGGATGATGCACACCTCAGTTGTGAAGCCGAGTTGCCGAGCTTTCAGGATGATGTTGCGGGTGTGGATCCCCTCGAAGTATTCCCGTTGCTCAGGCGTCATCCTGAAGCGCGTTGGCTTTCCCTCTTTGTCGGTGATCCAGTAGAGATTATTTAATCGGAAATCTTTATCGCTCAGTAGCGCAAGATGCTCTGCTTTCATGCTCGCGAACCCTCTTACACTCTCTGGACACAACATCGCGAGAGCGTCCGGTTTCCTTTTCTATTTGCCTATAGCTCATCCCTGATTCCCGCATTTTTAGCCATAGCGAAACCTCTTCATTGATGAAAGACGTTCTGGCAGCAACTGATGCTTTCACCCCATTTATTGAAACAGGCCTGCCGCATAATGCTTTGCTAATTTTCTGCCTGGTTTTCTCTGAAACAGACGGCATAAATCGACCAGTAAGTCTTTCTGAATGAGCCAATCTCTGTTCTTTAGACCACTCATTCTTTTTCCTTGTCCCTTTCGCGATGGCTTCACGTTGAGACAGTGACCTTGCCAACCTTTCTTCACGACCCTGAACCCTGCCAGTGTTAGCTTTTGCAGCTGCGAGGGCTGAGTCCGAAACATCTACCGCATTAAGAAGCCCTGGGCCGACTCGCCAGATATGAAATTGCTCCCGGCACAACATAAAATTCAAATCATCGACAATTTCAATAACCTCGAAGACGAATGACTCCTCTCCGTACTTATCGAAGCAGCGTTGAAAATGACGGGAGTGATGTTTCCCATTTCTTAACAGGTGGAGGTGCTCACTGCGCCTTTGCTTTTCCGATCTCACAGTTGAACCGACATAACGCTTACCATTTTCGGTGCAAGTGAATTGATAAATCTTACCGGTTCTCATTACGCCCCCTGAGACAATGAATCCATCAGGTTAGACAGGTCATCAACCGTCTTATTGCCTTCTTCGGTGTCAAGGTTATACGCCTTGCGCTCAGCGTTTATCACTTTTATTTGAGCATCAACACCGGCAGTGATCGAACGAGACATTGAGGCGTGATTTTCTTCCGTGATATCTGCATCTTCGAGGAAGTCGCGGAGCTTATTGGTGATGCCGCGCCATGCAGCCAGACTTTCTCGATGAGCCATGACTACAGCAGCCGCCTCATCGGAGGCCTGGTCAATAATCTGCTCATCAGTAACCACTGGTGACTGGTTACTGTCTTTGGTTACCGACTTGGTTACCTTGGCTTTGGTTGCCGCCCTGACCTTTTCTGTCAGGTCGCGCTGCCATCCTTCTTTGTTCGCTCTCTTCAGGATGGTAGCATGGTTAACGCCATGCTTTTCACCGATGGCCCTCACTGATAATGAACCAGCCCGGTAAGCCGATTCAATGGCCTCCCAATCTGGTTTGCTCATTGGTTACTCCGTTATCTATTTACAGGCTCATACTTCAACTTCTGGCTAATGCCATGCTTAACGAGAAAGTTACCCACCTTTTGGTAATCAGGCTCGCAACGCATCATTAAGCAGAACACTGTCAGCGTCCTGAGATAGACAGGAACCCACCACCTGCTTTTGATTTCAACTGACAGCCTGCACGTCGCCATTGATTTGTTCCTCTGCTGGTACTGGCGTGAACTGCACGCGCTTCACATCGGCCGGAGCAAAATACAGCCACTCGCCCGTTTCCGTCGCCAGCGGCACAAAGCCGTTAACCAGCTCAGGTTGACGTCGTGACATCTTGCCCGTGAAGGTTTCGCCTGTTTGGGTGGTTAGCGTGATTTGGTAGATGTCGGACATGATTACCTCTTTGCCTTGTCGCAGCTGTTGCCCTGCTTCTCAGAAGTGCTTAGCCACTTACGGCTTACCCGTCAGCAAGATGTGATAAATCTCTTTAGAAAATGCACTTCATTGATTTGGTGTCGCAGTTGGTTCTCTTGCTTTTTTGATAATGCGCCTGGCAAAAGCAACAAGCGCCGTTAGAGGTAACCCTTAAATTGTTGTCGGTATGCAATTTGCAAAAACTACCTGCATATGTTTTTTCGTTATTCATAGTCGCCATTTTTCTTGGCGAACACGTCATTATTAGCTTTGAACTTGCATACTCAGCCTGACGACCGCAAAGAGGTTTAATAAAAACACCTCTCTGCGATGTGTGCCTACCTTTCCTGAGACAGTCATCCATGTTCTCTTTATGTGTTCCCGGTGATAAATGAGACGGGTTAACACAAGACGGGTTGTCACAGCGATGCATTAACTCAAGGTTCTTTTGGTCGTAATCCCCAACAAGCATCAAATAAGCAACCTTATGCGCCCCGAGCTGGTGCTTGCCAATTTTAATGCATCCATAACCGCATCTATCTTTCGAGCCTTTGAATATCCAACACCCTGTTTCAGGTCGAATCTCAACCTTTTTCATAATTCTGGACACTATAGGCTCTCTTGATTTAATCGATTTCAGGTATTCCACAGTGAACATAGCCGCCTCGCTATCGCCTTTGGAGTGCGCAACCAGGACGCAGGCGCAGCGTCTTTTCGGGGATCAGCCTAGATTGCGCGCATAAAAAAGGCCTCGCCTGAGCGAAGCCTGACTGTTCGTTTCACCATCCTTGCGGGGTTACACAGATCATTATCAAGCGCCCGGGATAGGACGCTTTGGAATGGCTACAGCTCGGAGAGTTTTTCTTTCAGCAGATAACCTTCGAGCATCCAGATTTTGTTCACCGCATTCTGGCGAGCAATCTTGCGACCGATTTCTTCATCGAAGTTTTCCGGACTGGCGCAAGCGCTTTCACCGGTAACTGTGAAGCCATTTTTAAGCACCAGAACACAGAAGGTCAGAAGCTTTAGCTCGCCGTGATAACCGGTAAGGCGGGTTAACTCATCCTGCTTATGGATATTTCCATTCACGCCATTTTCTGCAGAGAAGTAATACTCTCCAGTGATGAGTGACTGGATATGCTCAGGCGTAACTCGCGGCGCTGTTTTGCCTTTGGCTACGATTTCTTCTTCAATTTGCTGGTCGTTCATAATTGTGACCTCGTGGTGGTTATTTCAGGCACTGCGTCCGGACATACTCCTGCAGGCCGGTCAGTTGCTTTGTGACTGTGGCGATCCCGTCTCTGAGACGCCAATAATTGAGTTCAGCATCTGCTGTAAGTCGAGGGCTTGAGCCATCAACCAGGCCGGTGGCTCCGGTGGTTTCGTCTTTGGAGCAGGTGGCGGCGATTTGCAGCCGACGCTTACCAGCGACAACATCAGCACGAAGCCTGTCATTCTCAGCTTGCGCATCAGCTAATTCCTTCGTGTATTTGGCATCCAGCGCAGCGACATCCCGCTGGCGCACCTGCATATCTTTGATGGTGGCGTTAGCCAGGCGGAGATTCTTGGTGGCTTTGTCGCGCTGGTCTTTGTAGGTGATGGCATTATCGCGGTAGTGGTTCACGAAGAACACCAGCACGCCGATTACAACCATCACCAGCAACAGCAACCAGTAACGCTTGACCAGTGCGCCAATCACGACAGGAACAGAGCGTGCTCCGCCTCCCGGCGACGGGTCAGGCCCTTCAGGACTTTACCGCCAGCTTTATTCCAGCGCAGGAACTCATCGGCAGCGCCAGCATAATCACCGGCGTTGAGTTTTCGCAGAAGGGTCGATGTCGACAGTGACCGGGCTCCGAGGTTATACGTAAACGACACCAGGGCGTCGAATTGCCCTTGAGTTAGCCCCACTTTAACCAGGCGAGACACGTCGCTTTCATAGCTGACCAGTCCGGTCTTCAGCAGGCGTTCTGCTGTTTCCTGCTTGATCGTCATACCGGCACGGATCGGTTTGCCGTCTACAGGCTTGGTCCAGCCATATCCAATCGTCCACACTCCGACGCTGTCCTGGTAGGCGGTGAGTTTGCAGCCTTCGAACTGCTTGATCAGGGCAATGCCTTTCTCACTGGTTTGCATTCTTCATCCCCGTCAGTCGTTCCCAGAAGTACGTCAGTGCCACGGACCCCATCGCCCCGCTGATACCAGAAGTAACCAGGATCATGTAAAGGCTAAGCCCGCTTTCAACGCTGATTAGGCCACCAATAAGACCGGTAAAGCCGGACACTGCAATTTGCGCCAGCGCATTGACCCAGCTCCAGGCGGCTTTGTTCTGCTTCACGTCAATAAGGTATCGGACCAGGCCGCCCCAGCATGACAGAGCAAGGACAATCAGCCATGACACTCCGGCAATGCTTTCTTTATCTTGCATACGTTTAGCCATATCACCTCCGAAAAAACGGGGTGCTGTTTGTAGTAAGGGATCAGGCCCTCGGGACGATTTAACAAGTAGGCGTGTCGATGATGGTTCCCGGGGCCTGGAATAAAAAACCCGGCGACAGGCCGGGAAGATGAGGGTAAGGCAATGTCGGCTCTCTGGCCGAAGGGTCCCAGGTAGTGGGTTTGGTTTGTGGTGGCCGGTGCTGCTATCCGGCATTCACGGCTATCGCTTTACGACGCCATCAGAACATTCACCACAACGCAAAAACCACTCCACTATTCCGTATGCGTCATTCCGTTACTATGCACAATATGGTAGTGGCTTTTGCTGTTATGGACTCCGTTTCGTGGAGCTGACGACACAACCTAATCGCGAGTCAGTTATGCACCATATCGGCATCATCACAAATGCGGTAAATCCCACACAGCTAGGGGATGGGGCGGGATTGTAACCATACCGAGGACATCCTCGAAATGGTGGAATTACACCAGATTAGAATTTGGCTCATCTGGCTGGATTCGAACCTCTGACGCGCAGCTTACAAGGCTGCCGTTCTGCCACTGAACTAGACCGGCGAATTTGGCGGGACAGGAAGGATTCGAACCTTCGACCATTCGGTTAACAGCCGAACGCACAACCGCTGTGCTTCTGACCCTGAAACGAAAAAGCCCCGCACGATGGCGAGGCTTGTAATTTTTTGTCGACCTACGAAGCTATGGCGACGATATCAGATTTACATGAAATATATGCGTTTCAATCCAGTTTTGCAAGACTTCTGTCGAAATTTGTCGCCTTTTGTTGTGAACGTGATCGCGTAACCTGCAACAAAGCTCCGCTGTCCAGGCGCAGGAAGATGCGACGCATCTCAACCCAGCGGTCCGTAAACGTCTCTGACCAGTTCTTTGGTGTTACGCCAACCAGCTCCGCCAGCGCCTGATATTCGTACGTCTCCCGCCCCGCCAGCTCCGTTTTGACGTCCTGCGCCGCCAGCCAGATCAGCTTCTTCAGGCGCTCCATCGTCTTGCCAGCCACCTTCTTCGCGCCGAGCTGCTCCCGGAACTCTGCCCACGCCCACTGGGTGATCGCTACCTGGTACTCGAAGCGGATGTTCTCGCTGTAGTTCCATAGCAGCCATGCTTTCTGCTGGTCTTCCAGCGACAGGACAGCGCGGCGCCATGACGCAGTGCCAAACTCTACTGGGCTGACAAGCGCGATAGATGATCCCTTGGCGCGGGACTGGCTGCCACTCATCGCCGGGCCGTCTGGGTTCACTTTTCGGCCGGTGACCGGATCGGTGATTTTCTTACGCCCCCGGCTGCGCGCCGTCGCGGTGAATTGCGCGTTCTCGGCGAAAGCTACCAGCTGCCCTTTCGTCGCCCCGCTGAGGTCTGCGGTCGCCACAATGAGCTGCTGACGTACGTATTCCAGTTGCTGACTGTTCATGCGGCTTCCTTCTGTGGCTGATTGGTTTTGGTCTGGCTGTAGTTTGCTACTGGCGGCATGCTGGCGCGCTTAACGCTTTCTGCCTGGTACCGCAGGAAATCGGCGTGGTTCATGCGGCCTCCTGTCGGCGGGCCCGGCGTTTCTCCAGCGCGCGGGCTTTACGGGTGAAGATGGATTTGATGCGCTGCAGGTATGGAATGTCGAAGCGGCGGACGGAGTTATCGTTGTTTATCGCCTCAACTTTTTCGGCACCGATGCGCTCGATAAGGCCCTGTTCAAATGCCTTTTGCGCGCCGTCGCGATCCCGGTTGCAATAGACACACTGGGCTGCGGTATTGTGAAGGTTGAAAGCGAGGTGCGCCGCTGCGCCGCGGGTGCGGTAGTGGCCGCAGTCCATGGTTCCGCCAAACTTCTGCTCCGGCAGCCTGCCGCAGCTGATGCACGGCTTACCAGCATCCCTCAGACGGACGTACCGATTGAAAGCTGTCTGCGCTTCAGATCTCCACTGCGGTTTCGTTTTTAGCGCCACCTTTCTCGCTTTCAGGTCCCGGCGATCCGCCCGCTCTTTCTCTTTGCGCTCCTTGATGCGCTTAGCGGCGGCCTTCACCTTCTCCTTCTCGCGTTCTTCCATTGCGAGGATTGCGCCGTGTTCCGGGCAGCACCAGCGGATCCGGATATCGTGGAATTTCGGCACGAAGTATTCACCGCATACTTTGCACTTACGGCGGGATGGTTTACGCATGTGACTTCTCCTTGTCAGATGCCAGTTCATTTGAAAAATCGCCACCATCTATAGGCATCAGCCATTTTGCCGGGCAATTAACAGTTGGCCAGGAAACGATCAGCCCTCCAGGCAAGTAACCGCTCAGATTGCCACCGCTAGCGGATTCGACTTTCCACGCTTCAAATCTTTCTTCAGAAATAGCGCCTTTAATCATCCCGAGATACTCAACCAGACGCACTGTTGCGCCGACATTCTCAGGAATTCTGCTTTTGATGATTAGGGCGAGACCATCAACTTTTAATTCACGCATGATTCCTCCGTGCCGCGAGACGCAGCTATTTCTGATCCACCAAGCGGGCGGTGTAGTCTTTCATGGTAGGGATGTCGGACGGCTTAACCACGGGCTTACGCTGGCGGCGCGCCGGAACGCGGAAGATTTCGTTTGTGATGACGCGGGAAAGTGGAGTAGACATCATGCCTCCTGCTTATCGCGCAGCACCTGAAATTCGCTGCTTTGAGGGATTGTGAGCACCAGGCCAAACTGAGCGCACCAGCCTTCCACCTGGCACATGAAATGGTGCATGTCGCCAGTGTCCAGATCGGACGTGTGGCGCAGCTCTAATTCAATCGTCTTAATTCCGGTCACGAAGTCGGTGTATTCAACCTCTTCATAACCGAGATAGGTCTTTTTGAGGTTGCGCTTTACCCATGCAGGCGTGGCGTCAGTGCGCCCAGACTTGATCAGGTAATCGCTGATTTCCTCGTACCAGACATGGCTCAAGCTATTTTGAGAAAGGCTTCTCTTCTCGTGCCAGTCTTTGAGTTGCAGGCGGAAGCACTTGCCACTTTCGAGGAGAGGCTTCAGATGCTGAGTGATAGCACCAAGGTTTCCACGGTGTAGCTTGATGCCGTCTTTGGGGATAATCATACGGCCTCCTTCCCGGAAACCGCAGAATGCAGAAAATCGCAGGTGCATTTCTGCATCTGTGACAAGGTGATACGTTCAAGTTGTGGTCGCATTTAAGTCCCCTTAAATGCGCAGAAGTCACCAATGGGTGTTCAGTCCATCAGCAAAGAAAGTATGGACGGTTGATTCAACAAAATCAACTGAAGAGAAAGGCCTCCGAAGAGGCCTGTTTGTTATGCGTCGAATGGGTTAGGCATTTCTGGCCTCCGCGCTTCGCTCAACGAGCCGCTTA
>NZ_JACASJ010000065.1:0-28936 GCF_013391025.1 Enterobacter sp. SECR19-1250
GTTTGTGAAGTGATTCACATCCGCCGTGTCGATGGAGGCGCATTATAGGGAGTTCTCCGCAGGCCGCAACCGCTAAATGACAGAAAAATGACTGACTGCTGCATTCCCCAGCAAAACCCCGCCTTATACCTTTTTACACACAGAGTTATCCACAGCGATGCGAAAAAGTGAAAATTCGCGAGCGTTGCGCAAACGTTTTCGTTAAAATGCTCGCGCTTAACAAGGATGCCTCGTCAGGTGTGTTAGATGAGTTTTTCGCTGGAAAATTCATCTAACGCTCTCTGTAATCGTGAAATCCAGGGGATTTACCATGCAACAACGTCGTCCAGTCCGCCGCGCTCTGCTCAGTGTTTCTGCTAAAGCCGGTATCGTCGAATTCGCTCAGGCACTTTCTGCACGTGGTGTAGAGCTGCTGTCCACAGGTGGTACCGCACGCCTGTTAGCAGATAAAGGTCTGCCGGTAACCGAAGTGTCCGATTACACCGGTTTCCCGGAAATGATGGATGGACGCGTCAAAACCCTGCACCCGAAAGTCCACGGCGGCATTCTGGGTCGTCGCGGTCAGGATGATGCCATTATGGAACAGCATGATATCGCGCCAATTGATATGGTTGTCGTTAACCTTTATCCGTTCGCCCAAACCGTGGCGCGTGAAGGCTGCTCTCTGGAAGACGCCGTAGAGAATATTGATATCGGCGGACCGACGATGGTGCGCTCCGCGGCCAAGAACCATAAAGACGTGGCCATTGTGGTGAAGAGCAGCGACTACTCCGCCATTATTAATGAAATGGATGCGAACGAAGGGTCACTGACTCTGGACACCCGTTTCGACCTCGCGATTAAAGCATTCGAACACACCGCCGCGTACGACAGCATGATCGCCAACTACTTCGGTAGCCTGGTGCCGGCTTACCACGGCGAAAGCAAAGATCCTTCCGGCCGCTTCCCACGCACGCTGAACCTGAACTTCATCAAGAAGCAGGATATGCGTTATGGCGAGAACAGCCACCAGCAGGCAGCCTTCTATATAGAAGAAGAGGTAAAAGAAGCTTCTGTCGCTACCGCCCAGCAGGTTCAGGGCAAAGCGCTCTCTTATAACAATATTGCCGATACCGATGCCGCACTGGAGTGTGTGAAAGAGTTCAATGAGCCTGCCTGCGTTATTGTGAAGCACGCGAACCCCTGCGGCGTAGCGGTCAGTACTTCAATCCTGGACGCTTACGATCGCGCCTATAAAACTGACCCGACCTCTGCCTTCGGCGGCATTATCGCGTTTAACCGTGAACTGGATGCCGAAACCGCACAGGCCATTATCTCTCGTCAGTTTGTTGAAGTGATCATCGCGCCATCTGCGTCTGAAGAAGCGCTGAAAATCACCGCCGCGAAACAGAACGTGCGCGTGCTGGTTTGCGGCCAGTGGGCAGAGCGCGTGCCGGGTCTTGATTTCAAACGTGTAAATGGTGGGCTGCTGGTTCAGGATCGCGATTTGGGCATGGTGGCAGCCGCTGACCTGCGCGTCGTCACCAAACGTCAGCCAACCGAACAGGAACTGCGTGATGCGCTGTTCTGCTGGAAAGTGGCGAAGTTCGTGAAATCCAACGCCATTGTCTATGCCAAAGAGAACATGACCATCGGGATAGGTGCAGGCCAGATGAGCCGCGTTTACTCTGCGAAAATTGCCGGTATCAAAGCAGGCGACGAAGGCCTGGAAGTAAAAGGTTCTGCCATGGCGTCTGACGCCTTCTTCCCGTTCCGTGACGGTATTGATGCGGCCGCTGCTGTGGGTATCACCTGTGTGATCCAGCCTGGCGGTTCTATCCGTGACGACGAAGTCATTGCCGCTGCCGACGAACACGGCATTGCGATGATCTTTACCGATATGCGTCACTTCCGTCATTAATTCCCGGAGCAGAAAATGAAAGTATTAGTGATTGGTAACGGCGGGCGCGAGCACGCGCTGTCGTGGAAAGCGGCGCAGTCTCCGCTGGTTGAAACCGTTTTTGTGGCTCCGGGTAATGCGGGTACGGCGCTGGAACCTGCGCTGCAGAACGTCGCCATCGGCGTGACCGATATCCCCGCGCTGCTGAGCTTTGCCCAGAACGAGAAAATCGATCTCACCATCGTCGGCCCGGAAGCGCCACTGGTGATTGGCGTCGTTGACGCGTTCCGTGCCGCAGGTCTGAAAATCTTCGGCCCGACGGAAGGCGCAGCACAACTGGAAGGGTCTAAAGCCTTTACCAAGGATTTCCTTGCGCGTCATAACATCCCGACGGCGGAATACCAGAACTTCACCGAAGTCGAGCCCGCGCTGGCTTACTTACGTGAAAAAGGCGCGCCGATTGTGATCAAAGCCGACGGTCTGGCTGCCGGTAAAGGTGTTATCGTCGCGATGACGCTCGAAGAAGCCGAAGCAGCCGTACAGGATATGCTGGCAGGCAATGCCTTTGGCGACGCGGGCCACCGCATCGTGATCGAAGAGTTCCTTGATGGCGAAGAGGCGAGCTTTATCGTGATGGTGGATGGCGAACACGTTCTGCCGATGGCCACCAGCCAGGACCATAAGCGCGTGGGCAATGCGGATACCGGACCGAATACCGGCGGTATGGGCGCTTACTCCCCTGCCCCTGTGGTGACGGATGAAGTGCATCAGCGCACCATGGACCGTATCATCTGGCCAACCGTAAAAGGAATGGCTGCCGAGGGTAACACTTACACCGGTTTCCTCTATGCGGGCCTGATGATTGACAAACAGGGCAATCCGAAGGTGATCGAATTTAACTGCCGCTTCGGCGATCCAGAAACTCAGCCAATCATGCTGCGCATGAAATCTGACCTGGTGGAGCTGTGCCTGGCCGCATGCGACGGCAAGCTGGATGAGAAAACCTCAGAGTGGGACGAACGCGCGTCTCTGGGCGTGGTGATTGCTGCGGGAGGTTATCCTGGCCACTACAACACCGGAGATGAGATCCATGGCCTGCCGCTGGAAGAAACCGAAGGTGCCAAGGTGTTCCACGCCGGAACGAAACTGGCTGACGACGATCGCGTACTGACCAATGGTGGTCGCGTGCTGTGTGCCACCGCGCTGGGCCATACCGTTGCCGAAGCGCAGAAGCGCGCCTATGCGCTGATGGCGGATATCCACTGGAACGGTAGCTTTAGCCGTCAGGATATCGGTTATCGTGCGATTGCACGTGAGCAGGGGGAGTAATCCCCCCTCATCCTAACCCTCTCCCTGAAGGGAGAGGGGATTTACGTCAAAAACTCTTTTCTGTCGGCTGCCAGGTGCAGAAATCTTCGTTCGCCACCAGCAACAGCTGAGAGCCTTCAGGCGCTTCAAGCCACGCCACACTCACTTCCATCGATGAATGACGCTGACGGCGCTGTATATGTTCGGTTGCCCAGGATTCAAGATCAGGTTTGACTGTCTGTCCTTCGCAGGTAGTGACCGTACCATCGGTATGCCAGCGCCCCTGGCGCAGCACCACGCGTCCCTGACGCAGCGCATCGCTGGTCTGGCGGATTTGTCCGGCACGATAACGATAGAGAGCAACCTGATCGCTGGAGAGTTGCTGTTTTTGACCGTTGACTTCACGCTGCATAAAGCTCAGCTCGCCGTGGTCATCAAACCGCACTTTTACATGTTCGGGGGTTTTGCCGTAGATATTGAGTTCGATGAATGACAGGTCGTCTCCCTGCCAGCGATACTCTGCGGTCGATGTATTGCCGTTATGCCACGGGCTAAAAGCGGAAAGCAGATGCACTTCACCGCCAGAATCTTTACGCCAGATCCTCACCGCTCCCTGGTTGTCAGCGTAACCGCTGGCGGTAAACGGTGGTAAAGAGGTGTCATGGCTACAGGCGGAAAGCAGTAACACGCCCGCCAGCGCAAGCGCGCCACGCCAGAATGACAAAAGGGGCGTTGCCGCCCCTTCGTTAAAACTGTTCACTGCCACGCGTCTTACTTAACTGCGTCTTTCAGTGCTTTACCAGAAACAAATGCCGGCACGTTAGCTGCGGCGATTTTGATTTCTTTACCGGTCTGCGGGTTGCGGCCAGTACGCTCAGCGCGGTGGTTCACTTTGAAGGTACCGAAACCAACCAGTTGTACAGCATCGCCTTCTTTCAGAGACTCAGTAATAGCAGCCAGGGTAGATTCCAGAGCAGCTTTAGCCTGCACTTTAGACAGATCAGCCTTGTCCGCAATTACATCAATCAGTTGAGTCTTGTTCATAAGTTATCCTTTCAATGTGTTTATCGCTTGCTAAGCATCGAGTGCGACGAAAATGCCAAAATAGCACTCTCCTGCATACACGCACCGATAGCCACTTTTTTTCGCCCCCCAAATGTAGACCAGACGGGGGGCAGAAGGGAAGAGTCGAGGTGCGACAAAACAGGCGTTAAATCACGTTTTGTTGTCTCATTGGTTAAAAATTATACCAATATTACTCTCGCCGGCCTCACGCAAGTCCGCACGCAGCCCTTTTATCAGCTCAATATCGCGTTCTTCACACTCTGCCAGCAGGCGGAAAATCTCCCACTGAATATCCCATTCCTGTTCAACAGCAGGGTTAGCCCGCAGCTCTTCGTCGGTCATTTCACGGCCTGCCTGGGTCATTTCGAGCATTGCTACGGTCGTAATGGATGCCTTACTGACTTCAATAGCGTGCTCCAGCGTTTCACCGCTCAGACGAGAGTGAATCAGTTCGCTTAACGCTACGCAGGCATCAATTGCCGGATAGACACCGTACAGATCAAAATCATCCGCCACCGGAATAGCCTCTTCGAGCTTTTCCAGCTGAGAGTCGAAGTTCACCTTTGCGTCTTTGACCGTCAGCGTTTCCCAGATGAGATCGAGGATCCGGCGATAAATATGGCCATCACCAAACTCCGTCTGCTTGCAGAACGCGGCGTAGTTCGGATACATGCGCTCGCACAGGCAAGCCATAAAGGTGACGTGCTGCCAGCTTTCCAGCTTCTCAAGGCGCAGGTGAATCGGGTTTTGTAGCATGATGAGATCTCGAATCGAAAATTAGCCGCAGTTTACCTGATTCATCACTGAATTTCCTGCCAACGAACAAAAGCCGGACGAGCAGAGGCCACCGCGTCTGCCCAGCGCGTGGGCTCAGGTAAACGGTAACCCTTCATACAACGCTGCACCCAGGCCAGGGCGCTGTCCATGCTCACACGGTGCCCGGTTGCGATAAACAGCGGGTTACAGCGCGCTTTACTGCGCCAGACCCATGCCAGTTGCTCACCCTTATCGATAAGCGGCGCCAGCGCGCCCGGCTCGGCGGAGAGCGGCTCAAATGCACCGCACAGGCGTTTTTTGGCCACACCGATGGTGGGTACATCCACCAGCAGACCAAAGTGGCTGGCAACGCCTAAGCGACGCGGGTGAGAGATACCGTGTCCATCAACAAACAGCAGATCGGGTTTTTGCGAGAGTTGCTCCCACGCTGCGAGCAGCGCGGGGTATTCACGGAAGGAGAGAAAGCCCGGTATGTACGGCATGGTGGTGGCGATACGCGCCACTTTGTACTCCACCAGCTCAAGTGAGGGATACTTCAGCAGCACCATCGCCGCCCGCGTCACTTCACCGCCCTGCTCAAACCCGACATCCGCACCGCCTATATACTGCGGGGGATCCTTATCCAGACGATCCTCGCGGATCACGGATGAAGCCAGTTCTATCTGTTGAGCGCGTAATGACGCGAGATCCATAACCACTCCTTATTTGTGATATTGCGCAGAAAGTCGGTGCACCGCCTCCACAAACTCGCCAGCGTGCTCTGGCGGAACGTCCTGATGGATACCGTGCCCGAGGTTAAACACGTGCCCTTCCCCCTGGCCAAAGCCAGCCAGAATAGACGCCACCTCTTCTTCAATACGGGCAGGCTGCGCGTAGAGCATGGACGGATCCATATTGCCCTGCAGCGCCACTTTGTCACCCACGCGACGGCGCGCGTCGGCGATATCGGTGGTCCAGTCGAGACCCAGCGCATCGCAGCCGGTCGCCGCCATGGCTTCCAGCCACTGACCGCCGCCTTTGGTGAACAGCGTGACCGGCACACGGCGGCCTTCATTTTCACGCAGCAGGCCATCAACGATTTTGTGCATGTAGTAGAGCGAAAATTGCTGATAATCGCGCCCGGTCAGCACGCCGCCCCAGGTATCGAAAATCATCACCGACTGCGCACCCGCTTTGATCTGCGCGTTCAGATAGAGGGTGACGCTTTTCGCCAGCTTATCGAGTAGCGCATGCAGGGCCAGCGGCTCGGCATACATCATCTTTTTGATTACGGTAAAGGCTTTACTGCTGCCGCCTTCAACCATATAAGTCGCCAGCGTCCACGGACTGCCGGAGAAGCCAATCAGCGGGACTTCGCCTTTCAGTTCACGACGAATGGTGCGCACGGCATTCATCACATAGCCCAGCTCCTGTTCAGGATCGGGAACGGGCAACTTATCAACGTCCGCTTTGCTTTTGATTGGGGAAGTGAAACGCGGGCCTTCGCCGGTTTCGAAATAGAGCCCAAGGCCCATCGCATCCGGAATGGTCAGAATGTCCGAAAAGAGAATAGCGGCATCCAGCGGGAAGCGGCGCAGCGGCTGGAGCGTGACTTCACACGCCAGCTCGGCATTTTTGCACAGCGACATAAAATCGCCCGCCTGCGCACGCGTGGCTTTGTACTCTGGCAAGTAGCGTCCCGCCTGGCGCATCATCCACACCGGGGTGACATCAACGGGCTGGCGCAGCAGCGCACGCAGATAACGATCGTTTTTCAGTTCGGTCATTTTTGCAGTTCCTTAAGCGTCATGGCCTCAGTGTAACATGTCACTCAGCATCAGCCCGACACATTGCTACGGTATCTTCTATCAGCCGACGGGCGACGGTGCCTGGTGGTGGCAGCAGCGGCAAATCGTCATAACGATACCAGTTCGCCTCCAGCAACTCTTTCTGGTCGATGACAATCTCGCCGCTGTCATAATCGGCCATAAAGGCCGTCATCAGCGACTGCGGGAACGGCCACGGCTGGGAGGTAACATAGCGCAGGTTTTTAACCTTAATCCCGCTCTCTTCCATCACTTCACGCGCCACCGCCTGTTCCAGCGTTTCGCCCACCTCGACGAACCCGGCCAGCACGGTATGAATGCCGTTGCGGTGGCGGGTGTGCTGCGCCAGCAGGATGGAATCGTCACGACGGATAGCGACGATAATGCACGGCGCAATTTGCGGGTAGTAACGCTCACGGCAGTGGCTGCAGAGCATCGCCCACTCGGTTTTACTGGGGTGCATGGTGTGACCACAGTAGCCGCAGTACTTATGCGAACGGTAAAACTCAGCCAGCTGCACACCCCGGCCCGCCAGCTGGAACAAACCCACATCCTGATCCAGCACCTGACGAACCGATCCCATGTCATTGCGGCGTGGCTGTTGGATCAACCACACGGGTTCACCCTGCCATTCCCCGATCTTCAGCGCGGGCAGGCCGACAAGATCAAATTTTTCTGCTGCGCCATAGGGTATTTCCCCGGCAGGCAACCATAATTTTTGTTCGTGACTGACGATCCACCAACCCAGATCTGATTTTTCAATAATACGATCCATATCTATTGCACTACCTTCGCTTCACTGACATGTTGTTAGCATTGTGGTTATATTTTGGATAAGCAGATTCAATTCTCAACCTTGCGGAGTCAACCATGTTAAACCAGCTAGAGAGCCTGACTGAGCGCGTTAGAGGAAGTAACAAACTGGTGGATCGCTGGCTACATGTGCGCAAGCATCTACTCGTGGCTTATTACAATCTGGTCGGTATTAAGCCTGGCAAAGAATCGTTTATGCGGTTGAATGAAAAAGCGCTGGATGATTTTTGTCAGAGCCTGGTCGACTATCTGTCCGACGGCCATTTCAATATTTATGAACGCATTATCCGCGAAATGGAAGGGACTACACCGTATTTAGCGGCCAGCAAACTCTATCCGCTGCTGGAAGCTAACACCCAGCAGATCATGGATTACTACGATTCCACGCTTGAGAACGCCATCGATCACGATAACTATCTTGAGTTTCAGCAGGCGCTTTCCGACCTCGGCGAAGCGCTGGAAGAGCGATTCACGCTGGAAGATAAGCTGATCGCCCTCGCCCTGGATCACGGCCTGGATGTGAGCCACGAAGATAACGTCGCGCGACCTGCTTGAGTTCTTAATCGTTAACGAGTAATTTACAACCATTCGCCCCTCTGTGGAGGGGGATTTTTCTTGTCGGAGTGCCCAGTGTGCAAGCACGGGCTGAGACCGTTAATTCGGGATCCGCGGAACCTGATCAGGCTAATACCTGCGAAGGGAACAAGAGTCACACTGCTGTTGTATCGCCCCCAGGGCGATCCTCTCTTGCTTCATCCGTCGTCTGACAAGCCATGTCCTTCACTTTTGGAATGAGCTATGTCTACAACAAAACTGACCCGCCGCGAACAGCGCGCACAAGCCCAACACTTCATCGACACTCTGGAAGGCACCGCTTTCCCGAACTCAAAACGCATTTACATCACCGGTTCACAGGCGGATATCCGCGTGCCAATGCGTGAAATCCAGCTTAGCCCGACCCTTATCGGTGGCAGCAAAGCGCACCCGCAGTATGAAGATAACGAAGCCGTTCCGGTGTATGACACTTCCGGTCCGTACGGCGATCCTGCGGTTGCCATTAACGTTCAGCAGGGTCTGGCGAAATTGCGCCAGCCGTGGATTGACGCGCGTAACGACTGCGAAGAGCTCTCTGACCGCAGCTCGGCGTACACCAAAGCGCGTCTGGCCGACGATGGTCTTGATGAGCTGCGCTTCGCCGGGTTGCTGACGCCGAAACGCGCGAAAGCAGGTAAATGCGTTACCCAGCTGCACTATGCCCGCCAGGGCATCGTCACGCCGGAGATGGAGTTTATCGCCATTCGTGAAAACATGGGTCGCGAGCGTATCCGCAGCGAGGTGTTACGCCACCAGCATCCGGGAGAAGGCTTCGGGGCACGTCTGCCGGAAAACATCACGCCGGAGTTTGTGCGTGATGAAGTGGCCGCTGGCCGCGCGATTATCCCTGCCAACATCAATCACCCGGAATCTGAACCAATGATCATTGGCCGCAACTTCCTGGTGAAGGTCAACGCCAATATCGGCAACTCAGCCGTGACCTCCTCCATTGAAGAAGAGGTGGAAAAACTGGTCTGGTCGACACGCTGGGGCGCGGACACGGTGATGGACCTCTCCACAGGGCGTTACATCCACGAAACCCGCGAGTGGATCCTGCGCAATAGCCCGGTGCCTATCGGAACGGTGCCCGTTTATCAGGCACTGGAGAAGGTGAACGGTATTGCCGAAGACCTCACCTGGGAAGCCTTTCGCGACACGCTGCTGGAGCAGGCTGAACAGGGAGTCGACTACTTCACCATTCATGCGGGCGTGCTGCTGCGCTACGTGCCGATGACGGCGAAGCGTCTGACCGGTATTGTCTCGCGCGGCGGCTCTATCATGGCCAAATGGTGCCTGTCGCACCATAAGGAAAACTTCCTCTACGAACACTTCCGCGAGATCTGTGAAATCTGTGCCGCGTACGATGTCTCCCTGTCGCTGGGCGACGGCCTGCGTCCGGGCTCCATTCGTGATGCCAACGACGAAGCGCAGTTTGCCGAACTGCATACCCTGGGTGAGCTGACCAAAATCGCCTGGGAGTATGACGTGCAGGTGATGATTGAAGGCCCGGGACACGTGCCAATGCAGATGATCCGTCGCAACATGACCGAAGAGCTGGAGCACTGCCACGAAGCGCCATTCTATACCCTGGGGCCGTTGACCACGGATATCGCTCCGGGCTATGACCACTTCACCTCCGGGATTGGTGCGGCGATGATCGGCTGGTTCGGCTGCGCCATGCTCTGCTATGTGACGCCGAAAGAGCACCTCGGCCTGCCCAACAAAGAGGATGTGAAGCAGGGGCTGATCACCTACAAAATCGCCGCCCACGCCGCGGACCTGGCCAAAGGCCACCCTGGCGCGCAAATCCGCGACAACGCCATGTCGAAGGCGCGCTTTGAATTCCGCTGGGAAGACCAGTTCAACCTGGCGCTCGATCCTTTCACTGCCCGCGCGTATCACGATGAAACCCTGCCGCAGGAGTCGGGCAAAGTGGCACATTTCTGCTCCATGTGCGGGCCAAAATTCTGCTCGATGAAAATCAGCCAGGAAGTCCGTGACTACGCCGCCGCGCAAACCATTGAAGTGGGTATGGCGGATATGTCAGAAACCTTCCGCGCGAAGGGCGGCGAAATCTACCTCAAAAAAGAGGAGGCGTAATGTATCAGCCTGATTTCCCTTGCGTTCCCTTCCGTTTAGGGCTCTATCCGGTGGTGGACAGCGTAGCGTGGATCGAACGCCTGCTGGCGTGCGGCGTTCGCACAATCCAGCTGCGCATTAAGGATAAACGTGATGACGAGGTGGAGGCCGATGTGGTCGCCGCCATCGCGCTGGGGCGTCGCTACGACGCGCGCCTGTTTATCAACGACTACTGGCGACTGGCCGTTAAGCACCAGGCGTACGGTGTGCATCTGGGTCAGGAGGACCTGGAAACAACGGACCTGAGCGCTATCCGGGACGCTGGATTAAGACTGGGGGTGTCAACACACGACGACATGGAGATCGACGTGGCGCTGGCGGCTCGCCCTTCGTACATCGCACTTGGCCATGTTTTTCCGACGCAGACCAAACAGATGCCCTCTGCCCCACAGGGGCTGACGCAGCTGGCGGCGCACGTTAAACGCCTTGCCGATTACCCTACCGTCGCGATCGGTGGGATCAGCCTGGAACGCGCTCCTGCCGTGCTGGATACCGGTGTCGGCAGTATCGCTGTCGTCAGCGCCATTACCCAGGCGGCAGACTGGCAGGCCGCCACCGCACAGCTGTTAAAGCTGGCAGGAGCAGGCGATGAATGATCGTGATTTTATGCGCTACAGCCGCCAGATCCTGCTGGAGGATATTGCCATTGACGGGCAGCAAAAGCTGCTCGCCAGCCGGGTCCTGATTGTTGGTCTGGGCGGATTAGGCGCTCCTGCCGCGCTCTATCTGGCAGGCGCGGGCGTGGGCACGCTGGTTCTGGCCGATGACGACGAGGTACATACCAGTAACCTGCAGCGACAAATCCTCTTCACCACGGAGGATGTTAACCAGCCCAAAGCGCAAATCACCCGCAAAAGGCTGAAGCAGTTGAACCCGGACATCACGCTCATCGCGCACCAGGAGCGACTCCACGGCGACACTCTGCAGCGCGAAGTCGCCCTTGCTGATGCGGTGCTGGACTGCACCGACAATATGGCGACCCGCCAGGCCATTAACGCCGCCTGCGTGGCACAGAATACGCCGCTTATCACCGCCAGTGCGGTCGGTTTCGGCGGGCAGATGATGGTGCTGACCCCGCCCTGGGCGCAGGGCTGTTATCGCTGCCTGTGGCCGGATGATGCCGAGCCGGAGCGCAACTGCCGCACCGCGGGCATACTGGGCCCGGTGGTGGGCGTGATGGGGACCCTGCAGGCGCTGGAAGCCATCAAATTGCTCAGCGGTATGGAAACAGAGCGCAATACGCTGCGGCTGTTTGATGCCCGCTCCAGCGGCTGGCGTCATCTGGCACTGCACCGCGCCAGCCACTGTCCGGTGTGCGGAGGCTGCAATGCGCATTCTGTTTAATGATGAGCCGATGAAATGCGATGACGGTCTCACCGTTGCCGCGCTGCTCGAGAAGCTGCGCCAGCTCAAGCCGGGAATGGCGCTGGCGCTTAATCAACAGATCCTGCCGCGTGAGCAGTGGGAACATCAGCAGGTGAGCGAAGGCGACCAGATCCTGCTGTTTCAGGTTATCGCCGGGGGCTGAGATGTTACGTATTGCTGATAAAGTCTTTGATTCACATCTGTTTACCGGGACCGGAAAATTCGCCTCGCCGCAGCTGATGGTGGATGCCATCCGTGAAAGCGGCAGCCAGTTGGTGACGCTGGCGCTCAAGCGCGTCGATCTGCGCCATCACAGCGACGCCATTCTGGCACCGTTGCTGGATGCTGGCGTTACCCTGCTGCCCAATACCTCCGGTGCGAAAACGGCTGAAGAGGCGATTTTTGCGGCTCAGCTGGCTCGTGAAGCGCTGGGTACCCACTGGCTGAAACTGGAAATACATCCGGATGCGCGCTGGCTGTTGCCCGACCCCATCGAAACGTTAAAAGCGGCCGAAAAGCTGGTGCAGCAAGGCTTTACCGTTCTGCCCTACTGCGGGGCCGATCCCGTGCTGTGTAAACGGCTGGAAGAGGTCGGCTGCGCTGCCGTCATGCCGCTGGGTGCCCCAATTGGATCTAATCAGGGACTGGAGACCCGCGCCATGCTGGAGATCATCATTGAGCAAGCCACCGTGCCGGTGGTGGTGGATGCAGGCATTGGCGTGCCCAGCCATGCCGCCCAGGCGCTGGAGATGGGAGCAAGTGCCGTGCTGGTGAACACAGCCATTGCGGTCGCCGACGACCCGATCAGGATGGCTCGTGCGTTCCGCATGGCCGTGGAGGCCGGCTTGCTGGCACGAGAGTCTGGCCCGGGAACGCGCAGTTTTCAGGCACAGGCCACCAGCCCGTTGACCGGCTTTCTGGAGGCACTCTCATGACCACCTTTACCGACCGCTGGCGGCAGCTTAACTGGGACGATATTGCCCTGCGTATCAACAGTAAAACGCAGGCTGACGTGGAGCGCGCCTTACAAGCCCGTCACCTGTCCCGCGACGATATGATGGCCCTGCTCTCTCCGGCGGCGAGCACCTTTCTTGAGCCGATGGCCCAGCGCGCTCAGAGGCTCACCCGCCAGCGTTTTGGCAACACGGTGAGCTTTTACGTACCGCTCTACCTCTCTAACCTGTGCGCGAATGACTGCACCTACTGCGGCTTCTCCATGAGCAACCGCATCAAGCGGAAAACACTCGATGAGAGCGAAATCGCCCGTGAGTGTGCCGCCATCCGTGAAATGGGTTTTGAGCATCTCCTGCTGGTCACGGGCGAACACCAGAGCAAAGTCGGGATGAACTATTTTCGACAGCACCTTCCGGCCATTCGCCGTCAGTTCGCGTCGCTACAGATGGAGGTTCAACCCCTGTCGCAGGAGGAATACGCGGAGCTTAAAACCCTCGGGCTGGACGGAGTGATGGTGTATCAGGAAACCTACCACGAGGCGACGTATGCCCGGCATCACCTGAAGGGAAAGAAACAGGATTTCTTCTTCCGGCTGGAGACCCCGGACAGGCTGGGCCGGGCCGGGATCGACAAAATCGGTCTGGGTGCGCTGATTGGGCTGTCAGATAGCTGGCGGGTGGATTGCTACATGGTAGCGGAACACCTGCTTTGGCTGCAGCAGCACTACTGGCAAAGCCGTTACTCTATCTCCTTCCCCCGCTTGCGACCGTGTACAGGAGGTGTTGAACCCGCCTCGGTGATGGACGAACGTCATCTGGTCCAGGCCATCTGTGCGTTTCGCCTGCTTGCCCCGGAGGTTGAATTATCCCTCTCGACGCGTGAATCTCCTGCGTTTCGTGACCGCGTGATCCCGCTTGCGATTAACAACGTCAGTGCGTTCTCCAAAACGCAGCCAGGGGGCTACGCCGATGACCATCCGGAGCTGGAACAATTTGCGCCACATGATAGTCGACGGCCAGAAGCAGTTGCCGCCGCCCTGACCGCCCAGGGGTTACAACCGGTCTGGAAAGACTGGGATAGTTGGCTGGGAAGAGCCTCGCAAATGCGTTGAAACGCACTGCAAGCCGGTAAAAAATTGTCGAGGCGCTCTGGAGAGTCACAACCGGACGATTGTCATCTATCGTCCGGTTTTTTTATTGTCATGCCGTCAGCAACGGAAGCTGACCAGGGCGAAAAGCTTCTTCCTCGTTTCGCCCTGCCTCTGATTCATTGCACACGCCGCCCGCCAGATGAATGAGTATTTTCTTAATGGTTCTTAAGATAAATCATCTCATCTGAAACTGTGTTCCGTATAATTCACAGCTAACCGCAGGACAGCGACTATGCTGAGAGGATATCGGCAGACGAAAAAACTCACCATCAGGATTGATGTACAACTCATGGCACTTCACAGCAGAAAGCTCTCTTTTACCCGACCCATTATGCTCAGCTTTGCGGGGATCCTGTGCAGTTTTGCGCTGATCGCGGTCGTGGTTACCCTTTCACAACAAAAAGATTTTCTTGAGGATTATCATAAGATTAATGGTAACTTCACCCACAACCTGGCGGTGAACTACACCGAATCTATCCTGCGTGAAAACGACTATATCCTTGGGCGTTCGGCGCTCTATTTTGCACGCAACGACACGCTGAACGAGATGCTGAACGTCAATCCGTCGCAGGGTTTACAGATGTTGATGCATCTACAGAACCTGATGCCGACCGTCTCTTCCATTTCTCTGACAGACACCTAGGGCCGTTATCTGCGCGCGCCGGAGGTACTTCCCACGGAAAAGAGCAAAACCTTCGATCCCCGGACGCGTCCATGGTTCATCGCCCAGGCGGAAGCCAGCATCTTCAGCCACTATACCCGCCCCTACATGGACTATTTTACCGGGCATCCCACGGTCACTCTTTATAAGCCGTTGATTTCGCCGGAAGGACGGCTCAAGGGTACAATAGCATTTCATCTCGATTTGACCTCCATGGGGTTTACCCTTCGTCAGATGGTAGCGCCTGTACAAGGTGAATTCTTTGTTGTCGAACGCGACGGTGCCGTGGTGCTTCACCCTGATCCGGGCGCGCTCTTCAAGCAATACGTGAGCGAAGCGCTGATGGACAAAATGACCAGCGGCGAAGGCCATCTGTATGATAAGAAAACCAAAGCCTGGTATTACTACTACTCCTTCACCAACCCGGACTGGTTTGTCATCTACCGGGTTTCGGGCGCAACGCTCACCGACATTACCCGCCATGAGACCACTATCGTCGGCTGGGGTTTTGCGCTGGCGGCCATCATTATCATCCTCTTCGGTCTGTACCTGCGCCATGAGTCGCGTACCGTGCTGATGACGATTATCAACGCCATCAAAACCGGCGACGTCAACCAGTCTCCGCGTCTGGAAGCGATGCTTAGCCATACTATCCAGTCCAACAAAGCGCGTGAGATGGCCTATGTGCGCCAGGCCACCCATGATGCACTCACCGGCTGCAAAAACCGCCGGGCATTTGATAGCGATGTAGATGAGCTACTCAGTGCCCACCAGCCTTTCGCCCTGGCGCTGATTGACATCGACAACTTTAAATCGATTAACGACACCTGGGGTCACCTGAGCGGTGATATTGTGCTGCGTAACGTGGCGCGTGAAGGGATCCAGATAATGCAGCCGCATAACGTCTCGGTTTACCGCTACGGTGGAGAAGAGTTCGCAGTGATTTTCCAGGCTGACCAGATCGCTACCGCATTCTCGTTACTGGACGCGTGGCGTACCGCCGTTGAAAAACGCGTCTGGCGGGAAGAAAACCTGCGGGTAACGTTCAGTGCCGGTCTGGGAGAATGGCATTTCGAACCGCTGGAAGAACTGGTGGGGAGCGTAGATAACGCCCTCTACAGCGCGAAACAACAGGGAAAAAACCGCATTATTCGAACGTCCGTCGGCTGATTTTCGCTGCCCGGCGCAAAATTGTAACCGGTTTCAGAAAAATGCCGATTTCTTTGTGATGCCTGACACACAATCACGGTAAAGCGGTTGTTGAAGCAGTCTGCACGGGATAATTATCAATAAACACATGTAGATCGAGGCTGATTATGAAGAACATCGTTTTATGCTGTGCAGCGGGAATGTCAACGAGCATGCTGGTTCAACGTATGAAAGACGCCGCGCAGAAAAAAGGGGTTGAAGTCACCATTAAAGCCGTTCCGGTCGCGGAATTTAAAGACAACATCGCGACGGCCGACATCGTATTACTGGGGCCACAGGTTAAATACGAGCAGGCGAAACTTCAGGCCCAGGCCGAGCCGCTGGGTAAAAAGGTCGCGGTGATCGACATGATGGATTACGGCATGATGAAAGGTGATGCCGTACTGGAAAAAGCGCTCAAACTGCTGGAGTCATAATGGAAGACTTAGAAACGACAATCATGGAACTGCTGGTCAACGCGGGTGCGGCGCGCAGTGCTGCCCTGACGGCATTACAGATGGCGCGTAAAGGTGACTTTGACGGGGCCGAAAAGGCGATGGAAGAGTCGCGCGAGTATGTGAAGCATGCGCACACCATCCAGACACAGCTTATTGGTCTTGATGAAGGCACCGGGAAGCTTCCGGTTAACCTGATTACCGTCCATTCTCAGGATCACCTGATGAACGCGATGGTCATCCAGGATCTGGCGGGCGATATGATTGAGCTTTATCGACGCATCCCGTTGCTGAATTAAAAGCTACAGCTGTAAAAAAACCCGCCGAGGCGGGTTTTTTTATTTACGGCATCAACGATTACTCGTTGTCGGAACCGCCCAGACCTGCGTTCAGCAGCTCTGCCAGGCTCGCGGATGCATCTTCAGCAGTCACCTGCGGTGCAGCTGGCAGTTCGCCTGCAGCACGACGACGCATACGATCCTGATGGTACGCATAACCGGTACCCGCCGGGATCAGACGACCCACGATAACGTTCTCTTTCAGACCGCGCAGTTCATCACGTTTACCTGCAACAGCGGCTTCGGTCAGGACACGAGTGGTTTCCTGGAACGATGCTGCAGAGATGAAGGACTCGGTTGCCAGAGACGCTTTGGTGATACCCAGCAGATCGCGCGAGAAGGTCGCACCGATTTTGCCGTTCGCTTCCAGTTCGCGGTTAGCGATCTTGACGCGTGAGTACTCAACCTGCTCGCCTTCCAGGAACTCGGAGCTGCCCGCGTTCTCGATGGTCGCTTTACGCAGCATCTGACGAACGATAACTTCGATGTGTTTATCGTTAATCTTAACGCCCTGCAGACGGTATACGTCCTGTACTTCGTTAACAATGTAACGCGTAACAGCATGCACACCACGCAGACGCAGGATGTCGTGCGGCGCTTCTGGACCGTCGGAAACCACGTCACCACGTTCTACGCGTTCACCTTCGAACACGTTGAGCTGACGCCACTTAGGAATCATCTCTTCGTACGGCTCGCTGCCATCTACCGGGGTGATAACCAGACGGCGTTTACCTTTGGTCTCTTTACCGAAGGAGATGATACCGCTGATTTCAGCCAGGATTGCCGGCTCTTTCGGACGACGTGCTTCGAACAGATCCGCAACGCGTGGCAGACCACCGGTGATGTCCTTGGTACCGCCGGATTCCTGAGGAATACGCGCCAGGGTGTCACCAGAGCTGATCTGTACGCCATCTTCCAGCTGTACAATCGCTTTACCAGGCAGGAAGTACTGCGCAGGCATATCGGTACCAGGGATCAGAACGTCGTTACCCTGAGCATCAACGATTTTCAGTGCAGGACGCAGATCTTTACCGCCGGTAGTACGTTCAGCAGAATCCAGAACTACCAGAGAAGACAGACCGGTCAGCTCGTCAGTCTGACGAGTAATGGTCTGGCCGTCGATCATGTCAGTGAAGCGGATGAAACCACTCACTTCGGTGATAACTGGCATGGTGTGTGGATCCCAGTTTGCAACGGTTTCACCGCCGGCAACCTGCTCGCCATCACCTTTCGCCATAACAGCACCGTAAGGCACTTTATAGCTCTCTTTGGTACGACCGAATTCGTCGATCAGCTTCAGTTCGGTGTTACGAGAAGTGATAACCAGTTTACCGCTGGAGTTCACAACCGATTTCGCGTTGCTGAGCTTGATGCTACCTTTGTTTTTCACCTGGATGCTGGATTCAGCAGCCGCACGAGATGCCGCACCACCGATGTGGAACGTACGCATCGTCAGCTGTGTACCCGGCTCACCGATGGACTGTGCCGCGATAACGCCGATGGCTTCACCTTTGTTGATGATGTGGCCACGTGCCAGGTCACGACCGTAGCAGTGCGCACATACACCAAAGTCGGTGTCACAGGATACAACGGAACGCACTTTCACGGAGTCAACAGAGTTCGCTTCCAGCAGGTCACACCACTGTTCGTGCAGCAGCGTGTTGCGTGGAACCAGAATGTCTGCGGTACCCGGCTTCAGAATGTCTTCCGCGGTAACACGACCCAGTACGCGATCGCGCAGTGGCTCTTTAACATCACCACCCTCGATAACCGGGGTCATGGTGATACCTTCAAGGGTGCCACAATCGTCTTCGGTCACCACCAGATCCTGCGCAACGTCAACCAGACGACGCGTCAGATAACCGGAGTTCGCTGTTTTCAGTGCGGTATCCGCCAGACCTTTACGTGCACCGTGCGTGGAGATGAAGTACTGGAGTACGTTCAGACCTTCACGGAAGTTCGCGGTGATTGGCGTTTCGATGATAGAGCCATCTGGCTTCGCCATCAGACCACGCATACCTGCCAGCTGACGAATCTGTGCTGCAGAACCACGCGCACCGGAGTCGGCCATCATGTAAATGCTGTTGAAGGAAACCTGCTGCTCTTCTACGCCGTCACGGTTAATCACGGTTTCGGTTTGCAGGTTATCCATCATCGCTTTGGATACACGATCGTTCGCCGCAGCCCAGATATCGATAACTTTGTTGTAGCGTTCGCCCGCGGTTACCAGACCAGACTGGAACTGCTCCTGGATTTCCGCAACTTCAGCTTCTGCTTCAGAGATGATCTCGTGTTTCTTCTCTGGGATGACCATGTCATCGATACCAACAGATGCACCTGAACGCGCTGCATAAGCAAAGCCGGTGTACATTGTCTGGTCAGCGAAGATAACAGTCGGCTTCAGACCCAGAATGCGGTAACAGGTGTTCAGCATTTTGGAGATCGCTTTCTTACCCAGCGCCTGGTTAACGATGGAGAAAGGCAGACCTTTCGGTACGATCATCCACAGAATGGCACGGCCGATAGTCGTGTCTTTCAGGCTGGTTTTCGCAACGAATTCGCCGTTAGCATCTTTTTCGTATTCAGTGATACGCACTTTAACGCGCGCATGCAGAGAGGCCAGGCCAGCGCGATAAATACGCTCAGCTTCTTTCGGGCCAGTCAGCACCATGCCTTCGCCTTTAGCGTTAACACAGTCACGGGTCATGTAGTACAGACCCAATACAACGTCCTGAGAAGGAACGATGATTGGTTCACCGTTCGCTGGAGACAGGATGTTGTTGGTAGACATCATCAGCGCACGCGCTTCGAGCTGGGCTTCCAGCGTCAGCGGTACGTGAACAGCCATCTGGTCACCATCGAAGTCGGCGTTATACGCCGCACAAACCAGTGGGTGCAGCTGAATAGCTTTACCTTCGATCAGGACTGGCTCAAATGCCTGGATACCCAGACGGTGCAGAGTTGGTGCACGGTTCAGCAGTACCGGGTGTTCGCGGATCACTTCGTCCAGGATATCCCAAACGACAGCTTCTTCACGCTCAACCATTTTCTTAGCGGCTTTGATGGTGGTGGCGAGTCCTCGCAGTTCCAGTTTGCCGTAGATGAATGGTTTGAACAGCTCCAGTGCCATTTTCTTCGGCAGACCGCACTGATGCAGACGCAGGTATGGACCTACGGTGATTACAGAACGACCGGAGTAGTCAACACGCTTACCGAGCAGGTTCTGACGGAAACGACCCTGTTTACCTTTGATCATGTCGGCCAAAGATTTCAGAGGGCGTTTGTTAGAACCGGTGATCGCACGACCGCGACGACCATTATCCAGCAGGGCATCTACCGCTTCCTGCAGCATACGTTTTTCGTTGCGTACGATAATGTCCGGCGCAGCCAGATCCAGCAGACGTTTCAGACGGTTGTTACGGTTGATCACGCGACGATACAGATCGTTCAGATCGGACGTAGCGAAACGACCACCATCCAGCGGAACCAGCGGACGCAGATCTGGCGGCAGAACCGGCAGAACGGTCAGGATCATCCACTCTGGCTTGTTACCAGACTGAACGAACGCTTCCAGCAGTTTGATACGCTTGGTCAGCTTTTTACGCTTGGTTTCGGAGTTGGTTTCGTTCAGCTCTTCACGCAGCTGCTCGCACTCTTGCTCCAGATCCATGCTCTTCAGCAGGGCCTGAATAGCTTCCGCACCCATCTTCGCGTCGAATTCGTCACCGAACTCTTCCAGCGCGTCCAGATACTGCTCTTCAGTCAGGATCTGGTGACGTTCCAGGTTCGTCATCCCGCCTTCGATAACCACATAAGATTCGAAGTACAGAACACGTTCGATATCGCGCAGCGGCATATCCAGCAGCAGGCCGATACGGGACGGCAGAGATTTCAGGAACCAGATGTGAGCAGTCGGAGACGCCAGCTCGATGTGGCCCATGCGCTCACGGCGCACTTTGGTCTGGGTCACTTCAACGCCGCACTTCTCACAGATCACACCACGGTGTTTCAGGCGCTTGTACTTACCGCACAGGCACTCGTAATCTTTTACTGGCCCGAAAATACGTGCACAGAAAAGGCCGTCACGCTCAGGTTTGAACGTACGGTAGTTGATGGTTTCCGGCTTTTTAACTTCACCGAAAGACCATGAACGGATCATGTCTGGCGAAGCCAGAGCAATTTTGATCGCATCAAACTCTTCGGTTTTAGTTTGCGCTTTCAGAAACTTTAATAAGTCTTTCACGGATTTGCTCCCGTCGGAGTTAGCACACTCTGCTGTCGGGCGTTAACCCGACAGCAGTGACCTGTTTGAGCGAGAATTACTCGTCTTCCAGTTCGATGTTGATACCCAGCGAACGAATCTCTTTCAACAGTACGTTGAAGGACTCTGGCATGCCCGGTTCCATCTGATGGTTGCCGTCCACGATGTTCTTATACATCTTGGTACGACCGTTCACGTCATCAGACTTAACGGTGAGCATTTCCTGCAGGGTGTATGCTGCGCCGTATGCTTCCAGCGCCCACACTTCCATCTCCCCGAAGCGCTGACCACCGAACTGTGCCTTACCACCCAGCGGCTGCTGAGTAACCAGGCTGTAAGAACCGGTAGAACGAGCGTGCATTTTGTCGTCGACCAGGTGGTTCAGTTTCAGCATGTACATGTAACCTACGGTTACCGGACGCTCGAACTGTTCACCGGTACGGCCGTCAAACAGCGTAATCTGACCAGACGTTGGCAGACCACCCAGTTGCAGCAGCTCTTTAATTTCAGCTTCTTTTGCACCGTCGAATACCGGCGTTGCAATTGGCATACCTTTGCGCAGGTTCTCTGCCAGACGCAGCACTTCTTCATCGCTGAAGGTGTTCAGGTCGACTTTCTGACGCACATCGGTACCCAGATCGTAGGCACGCTGGATGAATTCGCGCAGTTTCGCGACTTCCTGCTGCTGTTTCAGCATGGCGTTAATCTTGTCGCCGATACCTTTCGCAGCCATACCCAGGTGGGTTTCCAGAATCTGACCGATGTTCATACGAGACGGTACGCCCAGCGGGTTCAGTACGATATCTACCGGCGTACCGTTAGCATCGTGCGGCATATCTTCGATCGGGTTGATCTTAGAGATAACACCCTTGTTACCGTGACGACCTGCCATCTTATCACCAGGCTGGATCTGACGTTTAACAGCCAGATACACCTTAACAATCTTCAGCACGCCTGGTGCCAGATCGTCGCCCTGAGTGATTTTGCGGCGTTTCGCTTCGAGTTTTTTCTCGAACTCGTGTTTCAGTTCGTCATACTGCTCAGCCAGCTGTTCCAGCTGATTTTGTTTCTCTTCGTCGGTCAGGCCCAGTTCCAGCCAGCGATCGCGTGGCAGTTTGTCGAGCTTCTCAGCTTCAACGCCACCGGCAACCAGCACCGCATAGATACGGCTGAACAGACCCGCTTCGAGGATCTGCAGTTCTTCAGACAGGTCTTTCTTAGCCTGTTTGAGCTGCATCTCTTCGATTTCCAGCGCACGTTTATCTTTCTCAACGCCGTCACGGGTGAAGACCTGAACGTCGATAACCGTACCGGAAACACCGTTTGGTACGCGCAGAGAAGAGTCTTTAACGTCAGACGCTTTCTCACCGAAGATTGCACGCAGCAGTTTCTCTTCTGGCGTCAGCTGGGTTTCACCTTTCGGCGTTACCTTACCAACCAGAATGTCGCCGCCGGTCACTTCCGCACCGATGTAAACGATACCGGATTCATCCAGTTTGGAGAGCGCAGCTTCACCCACGTTAGGGATGTCAGCGGTGATCTCTTCTGGCCCCAGCTTGGTGTCACGGGACACACAGGCCAGTTCCTGAATGTGGATGGTGGTGAAACGATCTTCCTGTACCACACGTTCGGAGACGAGGATGGAGTCTTCGAAGTTGTAACCGTTCCACGGCATGAACGCTACGCGCATGTTCTGACCGAGCGCCAGTTCACCGAGGTCGGTGGACGGACCGTCTGCCAGCACGTCGCCGCGCTCAACTGGCTCACCCAGAGATACGCAAGGCATCTGGTTGATACAGGTGTTCTGGTTAGAACGGGTGTATTTGGTCAGGTTGTAGATGTCGATACCCGCTTCGCCCGGATACATCTCGTCTTCGTTAACTTTGATAACGATACGGGATGCGTCAACGTACTGAACGGTACCGCCACGCTTAGCCACTGCAGTAACACCGGAGTCAACGGCAACAGCACGTTCCATACCGGTACCAACCAGCGGCTTATCAGCACGCAGAGTTGGAACGGCCTGACGTTGCATGTTCGCACCCATCAATGCACGGTTGGCGTCATCGTGTTCCAGGAACGGGATCAGGGACGCACCGACGGATACCACCTGCTGGGTGGATACGTCCATGTAGTCAACCTGGTCGCGGCTGAACAAGCTGGATTCGCCTTTGCTACGGCAGGTAACCAGATCTTCTACAAAGTGGCCTTCGTCATCCAGGTTGGAGTTCGCCTGAGCGATAACGTAGTTGCCTTCTTCAATAGCAGACAGGTAATGAATTTCGTCGGTAACAACACCGTCAGTCACTTTACGGTACGGGGTCTCAAGGAAACCGTATTCGTTTGTCTGTGCGTACACGGACAGGGAGTTGATCAGACCGATGTTTGGACCTTCAGGCGTTTCGATTGGACATACGCGACCGTAGTGAGTCGGGTGTACGTCTCGAACTTCGAAGCCTGCGCGTTCACGGGTCAGACCGCCTGGGCCGAGTGCAGAGATACGACGTTTGTGCGTAATCTCAGACAGCGGGTTGTTCTGGTCCATAAACTGAGACAGCTGGCTGGAACCGAAGAACTCTTTCACGGCTGCAGAAATCGGCTTGGCGTTGATCATATCCTGAGGCATCAGGGTATCCAGATCGCCCAGAGACAGACGCTCTTTCACCGCACGCTCTACACGCACCAGGCCAACGCGGAACTGGTTTTCCGCCATTTCGCCTACGGAACGGATACGACGGTTGCCGAGGTGGTCGATGTCGTCCACTTCGCCTTTACCGT
The DNA here is from genome assembly GCF_013391025.1 of Enterobacter sp. SECR19-1250. Classification (NCBI taxonomy): domain Bacteria; kingdom Pseudomonadati; phylum Pseudomonadota; class Gammaproteobacteria; order Enterobacterales; family Enterobacteriaceae; genus Enterobacter; species Enterobacter sp. SECR19-1250. The sequence goes on from NZ_JACASJ010000065.1 coordinate 23,531, forward strand.
TACGGATATCGATGAGCTTCTTCATCACTTCGATGATGTCGTCTTTGCTCAGGATACCGGAACCTTCGATCTCATCGCGCAGCAGAGAACGGTTGAACTTCATACGACCAACCGCAGACAGATCGTAGCGGTCTTCAGAGAAGAACAGGTTCTCGAACAGGCTTTCAGCCGCTTCGCGAGTTGGTGGCTCACCAGGACGCATCATGCGGTAGATTTCTACCAGCGCGCTCAGACGATCGTTGGTTGGGTCGACGCGTACAGTCTCAGAGATGTACGGACCGTGGTCCAGATCGTTAGTGAACAGCGTTTCGATACGTTTGTGGCCAGCCTGACTCAGCTTAGCCAGCAGATCCAGGCTCAGCTCCATGTTAGCCGGGCAGATCAGCTCGCCAGTTGATTCATCAACGTAATCTTTCGCGGCTACTTTTCCTGCAATGTATTCAACCGGAACTTCGATGTGTTTGATATCATCTTTTTCCAGCTGACGGATGTGGCGCGCGGTAATACGGCGACCTTTTTCCACATACACTTTGCCGTCGGCTTCGATGTCGAACGACGCGGTCTCACCACGCAGACGTTCCGGCACCAGCTCCATCTGCAGCTTGTTGTCGCGGATTTCAAAGATCACTTTTTCAAAGAACAGGTCCAGGATCTGTTCAGTGGTATAGTTCAGTGCGCGCAGAATGATGGTTGCAGGCAGTTTACGACGACGGTCGATACGGACAAACAGGTTGTCTTTTGGATCGAACTCGAAGTCCAGCCATGAACCACGGTAAGGAATGATGCGCGCGTTATACAGTACTTTACCGGAAGAGTGTGTTTTACCTTTATCGCTGTCGAAGAAGACGCCCGGGCTACGGTGCAGCTGGGAAACGATAACACGCTCAGTACCGTTGATAACGAAAGTACCGTTGTCTGTCATGAGTGGAATTTCACCCATGTAGACTTCTTGTTCTTTAATGTCTTTAACAGTGCCTTCCGGCGCTTCGCGCTCGTAGATCACCAGACGCAGTTTTACGCGCAGCGGTGCGGAATAGGTCACGCCACGGATCTGACATTCCTGAACGTCAAACACCGGTTCGCCAAGGCGGTAGCTGACGTACTGCAGCTCGGAGTTACCGCTGTAGCTCTGAATTGGGAACACGGAACGGAAGGCTGCTTCCAGACCGTACTGCCCTTCAGGATCTTGCTCGATAAACTTCTGGAACGAGTCAAGCTGGATAGAAAGGAGATATGGAATGTCCAGAACTTGTGGACGTTTACCAAAATCCTTACGAATACGTTTTTTCTCGGTATAGGAGTAAACCATAGGGTTCCTCAGCTCGCTGACAAGTCGACCCATCTGTCCGACGAAGGGACAGTTTGTGCAACACCATTTTGTGGACCGGAAAATTGAATACTTTCCGCAATACCTGTTGCTATCACGCTTAAACCATTTCATTGCGATTTACACAGAGCGAGCACCCTGTCGCAGTATATTAAGTCGTCGATAGAAACAAGCATTGAAAGACACATCGATAGTCAAACAGTGTGAAATGCTACCGAGGCCTTACAGCGCAAAAAGGCTGGTGACTAAAAAGTCACCAGCCATCAGCCTAATTACTTAGGCTGCAACCAGAAAAGTTGGCTTATTTAACTTCAACTTCAGCGCCAGCTTCTTCCAGAGATTTTTTCAGTGCTTCTGCGTCGTCTTTGCTCACGCCTTCTTTCAGCGCAGCTGGAGCAGATTCTACCAGGTCTTTAGCTTCTTTCAGACCCAGACCGGTAGCGCCACGAACAGCTTTGATTACTGCAACTTTGTTCGCGCCAGCAGCTTTCAGAATTACGTCGAATTCAGTTTTCTCTTCAGCAGCGTCAGCAGCTGGGCCAGCAGCAACAGCTACAGCAGCAGCAGCAGAAACACCGAATTTTTCTTCCATTGCAGAGATCAGCTCAACAACGTCCATTACGGACATAGCGGATACTGCTTCAATGATTTGATCTTTAGTGATAGACATTTAAATTGTTCCTGAATATCAGAATAAGTTTATACGTAAGCAGATGCTTTATAAAGATAACTGCGATTAAGCAGCTTCTTTCGCATCGCGTACAGCAGCCAGAGTACGAACCAGTTTGCCAGCCGAAGCTTCTTTCATGGTTGCCATCAGGCGTGCAATTGCTTCTTCGTAGGTCGGCAGAGTTGCCAGGCGGTCGATCTGAGACGCCGGGATCAGCTCACCTTCAAAGGCAGCGGCTTTGACCTCAAATTTTGCATTCGCTTTCGCGAACTCTTTGAACAGACGAGCAGCAGCGCCCGGGTGTTCCATAGAGTATGCAATCAGGGTCGGACCAACAAACGTGTCTTTCAGGCACTCAAAAGAGGTACCTTCAACAGCACGGCGCAGCAGGGTGTTACGAACAACACGCATGTAAACGCCAGCTTCACGACCTGCTTTACGCAGTTCAGTCATTTTATCTACAGTTACGCCACGGGAATCCGCAACTACTGCAGACAGCGCGCCTTTGGCTACTTCGCTGACTTCAGCAACAATCGCTTGTTTGTCTTGAAGATTTAAAGCCATTAGCTTTTGCTCCTGGATGTTTGCCGGAACTCATGTTCCGGAACTCACTTCACTCTTCCCAACGGAAAGAGCGTCTTAATACGGTGAGCAGAAACAAGCCAGAATATCCAAAAATAATCTTAGCGTTCTGTCACCGTCTACGCAGGGGATTAAGTCTCTTGCGAAACACCTGCGGTCTTCGACGGAGGCCTGGATTAGGCCAGGCTCCAACGAACAATTCTTTTAGCCGCTAACTTTCGTTAGCAAACGTGGGGGTAAGATTGTAGACAAAATCACCGCCCACGTAAAGGCATTAGTTTGCAGCAGCACTCAGGCCAGCCTGGTCAACTGCAACACCTGCACCCATGGTGGTGGAGATGCTAACTTTCTTGATGTACACGCCTTTCGCCTGAGTTGGTTTAGCTTTTTTCAGCGCAACCAGCAGAGCTTCCAGGTTTTCTTTCAGTTTGTCAGCGTCGAAGTCCACTTTACCGATGGTGGTGTGGATGATGCCGTTTTTGTCGTTACGATAACGAACCTGACCTGCTTTAGCGTTCTTAACCGCTTCAGCAACGTTAGGGGTTACAGTACCCACTTTCGGGTTTGGCATCAGGCCGCGTGGACCCAGAACCTGGCCCAGCTGGCCAACAACGCGCATTGCATCTGGAGATGCGATAACAACGTCAAAGTTCATTTCGCCTTTTTTGATCTGGTCAGCCAGATCTTCCATACCTACCAGTTCAGCGCCAGCAGCTTTAGCAGCTTCTGCGTTTGCACCCTGAGTAAATACAGCTACGCGAACGGAACGGCCAGTACCGTGTGGCAGTACAGTTGCACCACGAACGTTCTGATCAGATTTACGAGCATCGATGCCCAGGTTAACAGCAACGTCAACGCTTTCAACGAACTTAGCGGTAGCCAGTTCTTTCAGCAGAGCGATAGCTTCGTTGATGTCGTACTGTTTGGTCGCATCAACTTTGTCACGGATCACGGACATGCGCTTGGTCAGTTTAGCCATTTCTTAGTCCTCCACTACCAGGCCCATGGAACGTGCAGTACCTTCGATAGAGCGAGTCATCGCTTCAATGTCGGCACCAGTCATGTCGGCAGCTTTGGTCTGCGCGATTTCCTGCAGCTGAGCGCGGGAAATTTTACCCACTTTGTCTTTGTTCGGTTTACCGGAACCAGACTTGATACCAGCCGCTTTCTTCAGCAGAACTGCTGCAGGAGGGGTTTTGGTAACGAAAGTGAAAGAACGGTCAGCGTAAACAGTGATTACAACTGGGATTGGCAGACCTTTTTCCAGGGATTCAGTTTTGGCGTTAAACGCTTTACAGAATTCCATGATGTTCACACCCTGCTGACCCAGAGCTGGACCAACTGGTGGACTTGGGTTCGCCATACCAGCTGCAACCTGCAGCTTGACGTAGGCTTGTACTTTCTTAGCCATTCTAAAATCCTCTGATTGGGTGATAGCGCCTCAGCGAGGCTCCCCGTGAATAAAATCGTTTTACAGGCCGTGGCCCATAAAAACAAAAGGCGCGAAATTGTATTCCAATCTCGCGCCCTGTGCAACGATTAAATCGCCGCTTTTTTGATCGCTGCTTAGGCTTTTTCTACCTGGGCAAAGTCCAGTTCTACCGGGGTCGCACGACCGAAGATAGAAACAGAAACTTTCAGGCGGGATTTCTCGTAATCCACTTCTTCGACCACGCCATTAAAGTCAGCAAACGGACCGTCATTAACACGAACCATTTCACCCGGTTCAAACAGCGTTTTCGGACGCGGCTTATCACCCACCTGCTGCAGGCGGTTCATAATCGCATCAACTTCTTTGTCGCTGATTGGCGCCGGACGGTCAGACGTGCCGCCGATAAAGCCCATCACGCGCGGTACGCTGCGCACAAGGTGCCAGCTCGCGTCGTTCATAACCATCTGAACCAGCACGTAACCCGGGAAGAATTTACGCTCGCTTTTGCGGCGTTGGCCGCCACGGATCTCGACCACTTCTTCGGTCGGAACCATAACTTCGCCAAATAACTCTTCCATGTTGTGTAATTTGATATGCTCACGCAGCGACGTTGCTACGCGGCCTTCAAAACCGGAAAACGCCTGAACGACGTACCAGCGCTTTTTAGGGGCTTCAGACATCTCAGAACCTCAGGCCAGTGATAAAGGATACCAGGCGAACCAGAATACCATCCAGTCCCCACAGGATCAGTGACATTACAGCGGTTACCGCCGCTACGATCAGCGTGGTGTGCAATGTTTCCTGGCGAGTCGGCCAAATTACCTTACGGACTTCGGTACGCGCTTCGCGGGCAAAAGCGACAGTCGCTTTGCCTTTTGTCGTCAACAGCGCGACACCACCCGCTGCAGCAATCAGAATTACCACTGCAAGCGCGCGTAGCGGCAGCATAATGTCACGATAAAGATAGTTGCCGACGATCGCTACGATCAGCAGAACGGCTACCACTACCCATTTCATCGCTTCCAGGCCGCGCCCGCTCCCTTGAGCTTCGGTATTCGCACTCATAAACCAACCTGTCAGAAGTATTCTACAAACATTTTCACCCCGCGATCGCGAGGCAAACCAAATCGAAATGCTAATTCGCTTTTCGAATTATACGCTCTCTGCAGAGCCTGTCTCAGCAATGATTATGACAAAAATAATCACTGATGAGCCAGGTTCTGGCGTGAAAGCGTGCAAAAAGGGCATCAAATGATGCCCTTTTATTGCGCATTGCGTCAAATGTTATCAGCAATTAGCCGAGAACTTTAGCAACCACGCCCGCGCCAACGGTACGGCCACCTTCACGGATTGCGAAACGCAGACCGTCGTCCATCGCGATTGGGTGGATCAGAG